>CAINLJ010000071.1 GCA_903850335.1 uncultured Bacteroidia bacterium
CACAGATATCATAAAAGATAATTATGCGTATTCTGATTTAAAACCAAGAGGTCATTATACTTCGTCTCCTGAAATGGTGAAATATTTTAAAGCTTTTCGCTATTTTACTACAATCCTCATTAAGGATCAGGAAGCATTAAAAGCATTAAACTTATTACCGCCTGAAATCATTTTGTTTGCAGAGAGGTGGATTAATAGCTATTCTGGATTTATTGCGCCTTCATGGTCGCCTTTAGTTTGGAATAACCTGAAACGATCTGCTCCTAACTATTGTCAATCACCCCAAATTGAATTAACAGTTTTCCCATTGTCATGGGGTTTTGACAATGAAGTTTTACACTCAACAGTTTATCATTTAAATGCTCCAGCAGAATTACAGGTAAAAGGGCCTGAGGGAGAAAGGATGCTACCAACTGGATTAGATCTGGCTACTGTATGTGGAAATGGATTTGCTGAAAGATTATTAGAGTCCGATTACAAAAAATATCCTCCATTGCGAAAAGTAATAAATAATTTAAAGAAGAATTTCAAAGCAAATTCAGTTAGATCTGACCAAAGCGAAAATTTATACAGTCAATGGATTAACGCAATTGCCGTCCAGTGGGCTGATTCCGTTAATTCGGTTAATGGAATTAAAGACCGTGAAATATGGAATGCGAAGCGTCTGCAGACAGGCTTTAGCGCATGGGCAACACTAAGACATGCAACGGTTCTTGTTAATGAACGAACAGCAGCTGAATGCGGAGAAGGTGGTTTTGAAGAAATACTAATGAGAGCACCCAGAGGTTATGTTGAACCAGATCCACATTCTTTTGCTTCTATAGCTGATTTATTTGATAGTGCAATTAAATATGTCTCCAAAACTATTAAAGATAAGTCTGATATCAATGAATCAAACAGTTCCGCTGAACAGTCATTGTACGATGGAATAGTAAACAGGTTAAAAGAAGCTGCCCAAGAGGCAAGGACATTCCAATCGCTTGCAGAGAAAGAGATAAAGGGTCAAAACCTAAGTAATGAAGATAATGAAAAGATACTCTATGTAGCTCGGACTGGTGAACATCTCTTCCTGGTTTTTAACAGTCTGTCAAACAAAGATTATGCCCTGTCAGAGCCCGATCCAATAGCTAAAATTACAGACGTTGCTGGAGATGGTGTCCTATCCCCCTACTTAATGTCTGCCGTTGGTAATGCAATGGAATGGAACTATATTGTCCCTTTCTATGGTCGACATCAAATTGTTAAAGGATCAATTTATTCCTACTATGAGTTCAAATCCAATCAAATAATAAATGATATCGAATGGCGTGAAAAAGTCACGAAACAAGAATATTTACCATGGATAAAACCCTATCTAACAGAACAAAATGCATCAGGAATGGCAAAAACCTATTACTAATTATTCTTGGTTTTATTTTTTTATCCAGTGGCCATGCAGATCATTCAGAAATACGAGTTCTTTTTGTTGGAGACATTTTGTTGTCTCGTAATGTAAAACAAGAAATTCAGACCCGAAAGACTAAACCATGGGAAACGTTAAATCCCCTCTTCCATTCGGCAGACTTTGTAATTGGAAATTTAGAAGGTGCCGTTGGCAATTTTAATGATCGGTTGGACTCTAAAACTGAATCGCCTGTTTTTAATATTGATAGTGCGGATATTCATCTGCTTGAAGATGCAGGCTTTAAATTCATCACTATTGAGAATAATCACAATTTGGATTTAGGCAAGAAAGGTAGAAATAATACGATAGAATCACTCAGAAACAATAATATCCAACCAGTTTTACTTGATAATTCACCTCAATTTTTTACTGTTAAAGATGTTGTATTTTCTTTAGTATCCCTTAATATCGTTTTATGTCGGGATAGCACAAAAAATAAAATTCCATCAATTGAAATACAACAGAAACTGCGACTGGCAAAAAGTCTTTCCAATATCGTAATAGTTTCAATTCATTGGGGTAGTGAATTACTTGATTGGCCGAACAAGGAGCAAAGAGAAATTGCGAACTGGCTAATAGAAAACGGTACAGATATAATTATTGGAAGTCATCCGCATGTAATTCAAAAACCCGAATTAATTTGTGGCAAGCCAGTATTTTTCTCTCTTGGGAACCATTTATTTGATCAAAAATATCCCATTACAAAGGAGGGTTTAATTGTTGATATTCGAGTTCAAAATGGTAGATTCAATTGTACTGGAATAATAACTCATCCCAAATTCAATTCCTATTATCCTGAAATTAAGGACTCTATTGATTTTAATTTTAAACCTATTCCATTCAGAGTTACCCCTTTAAAAATAAATAATTATATAATTAAACCCTTGTCCGTATTAGACGGCAATGAGAATAGAACTGTTTTACAGGCATTTCAGGAGGATAGAATGTTATGGAATACACATCCTATGTCAATTATTTCGATTAGTTCAAGTAAGCTGGATGGAGTAAATGAATACCTGTTTATTCTTGAAAAGCATTATTCAAGTTTAGACAATGAATATAATGTACGTCCCTATGTTTATGATATGGATGCTAAAGGACTAGTAGCCAAGTGGCGTGGTTCTGCTTTGGCATGGCCATTAATTGATGCCCAAATCTCTTCAATTAATCACAAAATATTATGTGCACTCCATAGAGGGGATTCATTTATAAAACCTGACAAAACAACAAAGATTATCCGAGTTGCCGCATATGAATGGAATGGTTTTGGATTTAAGGGTGTACCTGATTCAATAACTTGTGCTACCTGCCGAAAACTTTATGATTTAGATGATATTCAAAAATGAATCTTCAACTTTGTTTAAAAGTAAACGGGTTTTCCCAACAGGTTAGCTCAACCTAAAAAGTCGATTTTCCCCCAAAACCTGGCGTAAACCTGGCGGATAAAAAAACACCTACACAATTTAATGTGTAAGTGTTTGATTTTCGGGGTGGGCCCAGCAGGGCATGATCCTGCGACCCCCTGATTATGAGTGGGATATGAGTTCTTTATCAGGATTCCACTGGTTAACACTGGTTGTCATTGTCTGTTACTTACGATTTTTATTGTACACTGGTTAACACGGGTTGTTGAATATCCTGGCGGATTTCCTGGCGTGATTTTTCCTAACATATTTTCCCCCCGTGACTCTCTTTCTATCTAACAAGAGACCTAACTCCAAAAATCCTGACATAAAAAAACACCTACAGGTAATAGTTGTAAGTGTTTGAGGCTGGGTTAATATAATTATTAGAAAAGTCCTCCATATTTTGGGTATCACAACAAAGACTTATTAATATTGAAAGTCCTTTCCATAGTAATACTTGCTAGATACCTTTGGGTAACGATTGAATTGCCGTGACCCAACATATGGCTAATATCATCCACTGATTCGCCATTTCTGTAAAGGGTTGTTGCGTAGCAATCTCTGGCCTTACCTAATTGTAAAGGAGTTTTAAGGTTCAATTTGGTACGAATCTTAGACAGATCTTGGTTGATCTGTTGTTTGACTTTGTGGTTCTTGTTGTCAAAAAACCTATCGGTATATTCTTCTGGCAACAACCCTAATATATATGGATTGGATTTATTCCCAACTTTTTCAATCAACTCTTTAAGTTTATCTGTCAGAGGAATAACGATTTTCCTCTTTTTATTCTTTCTCGTGTTTTCGGTCTTCTTTCTCGTGAAAACAATATAATCTCCCTGAATCTGATCCCATTTCATTCGAAGAAGGTCAGCAAAGTTGGCACCGTTGCACCGATAAAGAAGTAACCAAATGTCTCTGGCATATTCCATGTCTTTAGTATCAAATTCATCTAATTCAATAATAGATTTTATTTCAGGTTCATAGAGAACAGCTTTGTCCGAGAACCAATTTGAAACAGAAAATTTCCCCTTCCCAAATGGGTATTAATATTCTATCGGAATGATTTTTACCACATCACGGAAGTAGTTGATTACTAATCGGAGGTTTCTCATGTGGTGGTCAACAGTCGCCTGAGACGTCCCCTCACTCAACCTCTTCTTTTCAAACCTCTTGAGAAAGTTGACAGTCACGTCACCAACCGAGATACCCTGCTTAAAAGCTTCCAGTCTGTTTTTCGTGTATTTTATTGCCTCCTTGGTTTTGGGCTTGAGGTTATCATCCTTTTCAATGTAGGAATCAAATAAATCTGACAGAAGCAAGGAGTGATGTGCATCCTTATCTTCATCTTTGAACAGTTCTCTAAATCGTGTCTTATTGAACGGCTTTAATTCAGAGAAAATCCTTTCACACTTGGTGATATACCCATTACACGTCTCGCGAAAGGCGATACTTTCCTTATCCTTCGCTTTCAGGGTAAAGACCAGATTATACTGTTTCTCTGTCATCTTAGCCACATTGATGTACATAACATCATTCACATTGACCATACGAATGGCAAGATTGTACTTATTGTTCTTTAATTCTGTCCTTTTGTCCAATACGATATTAAATGTAGCCATTAGATTATCGATTTAAATATTGTGGAAGTTTTGGGAGTGGATCTCCTATTCTACCACCGTTTATCACCCAATTGTCGATTTGATTTTTCTCGAACAGGGTTCTTGTTCCTAACTTGATATACGGGATTGTTTGTGTCCGCACCATCCTGTATATAACACTCCTTGATAAATGGATGTACCTTGACAAACCTGGTACATCATAAAAACGTTCTTCCATTTTACTTGCTCTTTTAACTTTTATTTATATCCGTTTCCGAATATTTAAAAATATAAAGAAAAAAAGCGACAAAACGAAATTTTATGTAGGAAAAATGACAATTATTTTAGTTATTAGTGTCTGTATATCAATATTATAATACAAATTTAATAACGTTGTATAACTTAATCATTGAACTACAATCGGATGCAGTCTGAGGCATTCACAACCCTTCATCCATGTTAATATCGGTTCTTTGAATAGAGCTAAAGTACAGCTGGGAGTTTATTTTTGCAGCATTTAAAAGGCTAAATCTGCTTTAAATCAAAAAAATTATAAACGGATCTAAGTATAGCGTTAAAAATCCAACTAAATTTAAACAGGATATTAGGCCTCTCCGCCAATGTAAGTCGAGATCTGAGACAAACCGTTGCCGATGGTAAAAATCATTGTGCAAACAAGGAAGGGTGACTTTAATGTAGTTTGGTTCGTTGAGCCGAAATACCAACAAAATTGAGACATGGGGCAATGATAAATTGGTTGTCCAATGAAGTTAGCAAATCAAGTGCGAAAGGTGAATAATTCAATATGGGCTTACTTCGAGTCCAGCTGAACAAACTTTAAGACTAAAAAATATTCTAAATAGAGTTAATATTACAAGATGTCCCAATCGGCGATTCTATTTTCACATTCAAGTCTTGGCAGGCCTAACCTTGGGTTTATTATTTCTCTCAACTCTTTTAGTTTTGTGATAGCCAATGCGCATGAAATAACTTGGTATTCAACTAAACGATCAAAAATCCATAGGTGTCCTTTTATGGATATTCCTTTAGTAGTTGCAAACTTCCTTAGGTTCTTATCTGAGGTAAGAATATCTCCATTTATTTTTACCGCGCAAACGATGGCTGAACAATCTTGTTCAGAG
>CAINLJ010000072.1 GCA_903850335.1 uncultured Bacteroidia bacterium
CCCCCCTCTAGTGGGGAAACGGACTGTTCATCTGCTTCATTTGATGCCATTGCGACTCAGTTCACATCATCTAAGGTTCAGTTTAATGCATTTACATGAGATAACCATCTTCTGTATTTATTCTAACAAAACCTCTTTTAAAGATCGTACCAACCTGATCTGAGATATAAAACCCGGAATTGGTAATCTCATATCCTGTTGGGGGGGCTGAGATTGTTGTTGACGAATCTGATAACCCAAGTGTAAGTGGAATTAAATGAATCGTTCCATTAGAAGGTATTTGATCCGTTAACAGCACTTTAAAATCGAGGACAAACCCGAATTTTCTCATTAACTGCGGATAATTATTAATCACAGCCACAACGTCATGGAACTCAAATTCAGGCTTTTTAAGTTTGATAGTCTTTGTCCTTTTAGGTTCTTTTCCGACCTTATGAAAGTTCCTGAACTGGATGAAATCAAATTGCGGATTTATTTTATTTGTAAATGGTATAAAATTATTTGTATCCAAAACTCTTCTGTGATCCTTTTCATTTTCAATGTTTTTGATCAAAAGATTTTGAGTTTTTAAGGGTGCTCTCATACCATGGGGTTCATCCAAACTTTTAATTTCGGTCTCATTAAGTTTGAACTTTGAAATAATTCCTAATCTCTCCTCATCGATAAAAATATCTGCCGTAGGCTTGTTCCTTGGACTTTCAATGGCTGTTTGCAGGTAATTCTTAACCAGAAAATCATTAATATGAATATGAGGATAGGAGTTAACCCGTTTTTTTGTCAGGTCTTCCTGCATAAACCCTTTCACACGGATATTTTTATGAAAAACATTTTTAAATAAATCTTTATCAACTTTTTGCTGTTGTAATACACCATCCAGAAGCGTACCTGACTGTAATCTGAATTGATATTTAGAATTAAGAATTTTTTCAGGCCAATTTAGGATATCAACAAATGAATTAAGTGTTGTATCATTAGTGGAAGTTAACCTAATGGTGACAAATACAGATAGTTGCAACCATTTTTTTCCATCCGCCTGAAGAAACTGATTGGGTAAGGTTGTAAAAATTAATTCTTGTGACATTTTGCAGGTGTTTAAAAATTAAAAAAATTAGCTTGCGAAGGCAAGACAATACAATTGCCAGTCATCCTCTTCAATCATCTCACCAAATTTGGGATCTGCATCTGCTCCCTTAAGCTCACGACGGACAGAGACTGAGACTGTCTTACTAAAGAATAATACTTCTACTTTCACCTTCAGGGTAGCCTCCCCTACAAGTTTTTCGACCTTATCACCCAAAAAAACAGCAGAAAAGGCAAGGTAGAATTCAAGCGAAACAGTAATCATTCCAAGAATTGACAAATGTCCGTTGATTCGCAGATAGCCGGTTAATGTTACCTCAGTAAGTTCATGATCAATGTTTGAAATTGTTTTGTGTACTTTCTCGACCTTAAAATAGAATCCACCCATCACTGAAACGCCGCCGGAAGCAACACCTACATCCAGCGAAATTGCAGCTCCAAACTCAAAGGCAGCCTCCACGGACTGAATTCCATACAATGTTGTAATCATCATGAAGTAACCACCTCCACCAAAACATGAAATAGTTAGTAAAAAGGGGTTTTCACGTGTACAAAAATTAAATCCCATTGTCAAAGGAGCACCCGTAAAAGGCAATGTTATTGAAGCACCAAGACTAATATTGCATATGCTGCATATTCCAACTGAGACACTGGGGACACTAATATTAAATCCAGCGGTTACACCGCCGGGCTGGAGATCAATATAAGGGCCATCTTCGGAAAAACCGGTATTGGGTATTATGCTTTGCAGACTGTTCACGAAGCTTAAGGCTCCCTTAAAAACAATAGGTTTCGAGGCATTTATATCTACTTTGACGTCTGTTTTCTGTGTTGATCCACTTCTGAATTCCAGGTAATTAAAATTCACCTCAAGCAGGGGTACGATATCAATACCAAAGTTTTCAAATCTTGCAGTCGTATTTAGCTTAGTTGGCTGACCTGAATCAAAGGGTTTTTCGAGTTTAGTTAAAATTGTAAGGGCATTTAATGGATTATCAACATTGACGTTCAAGATTCCTGAAATTACTTCTATTTGCTTTCCTTTAAATTCAGGCTGCCATTTATATTCAATGTAAGCTGCTTGCTGGGTAAAATAAGATTTTAGGTTTGGAATTTTAGGTATACTGCTGTTAATCGTATCAAGTAATTCTTTTACTTTGACTGAAATAGTTTTTTTTGCAGCTGCAATCTGCGCTGTCATATCTTCCGCTGACTCTTTCGCCTGGTTTTCAAGAAAAAGAATTTCATTTTTAGCATCATCGATTTCTTTCCTGACAGAATCAATCTTGTCTTTCATTGAGTTAAATGAACCACCCAGATTCAGATCAGACAACAAGCTGAACAGATCAATTACACCGAAAATTTTGGGAGGTTGAAGCCCGTCCAATGCTTTAAAAAACTTTTCGGCCTTGAATGTCAGGTTTTTAATATCCGCAAGGTCACCTCCAACGGGTCCTTGCAACTTGCTCAATGCATTGATTGACATGTTTGGGGATATAAATCCGCCAGATTTGTCTGTTCCCCCTGAGAAATCAACCACTGCGCCTGTCACCCTGGCAAAAACAGAACCTGCATTATTGTCATCCTCAAGGGATATTGAAGCAGTTGTATGAGAGCCTGTTAGTTCTTCAATTTGCTTTATATATACATTTGCAAGTTGTATTTTAGGATGAAATTTAATGTCTCCTTCCCATTTTGCCGGATAGGGTTGGGCCCCGAAATTAATCGTCTCTGTTTCGAATGTTGTATCACCATCAACCATGCACCCTGCATAGGCAATCTTCTGATTCCAAAAATTAATTAGGGTAAAATCAGCCTTATTATTATATTGATTGATAACCTGTTCCATAAATGAATAATCCCTTGCAATGATATTCTCAACAAATACCATTGGCATCCGGAATCGATGCTCACCCCCATCGAGGTCTGTTGATATAAGATCAAATTTAAAGCCATCCCCACCAACTTTAATGAAAAAGTTGTAAGCATTTGTAGTGGTCAGAATATTTGCTGGCTTATCAATGTTTGGAGTTGCACTTGTTTCAATCCGAACATCCTGAAATGGGAATTCGATAAATTTACCATCGGGATCATTGCGTGAATATAGCACCTCCTTTTGTAATACGACAATATACATTCGCTGACGGTTTACGGCTGACCGTGTTTGCTGATGAAATTTACGTTCCGTAACTTTTACAAGAGCTGCCCGATGACCAAATGGAAAGAGGTAACCTTTTTCAACAATTTTCACATAATGATCGCGTCCTAATGTTGCTTGGTGTTCCCATTCGCTAATGTTCATGTAGCCGTCAAGCGGAGCCTGGATATTGAAAAATGCATGCCAGTTCAGGTATGCCCCCTGTGAACTAAGCATTAGGTTTTTGACAGGAACGGGAATGGGTGAGAACCCCGGAATAGCATAATCTGAGGTCTGATGTACAAGTTTGTGCCGATTATTCCCATCCAGAGAGGCCAGAAACGGAGTGTCCCTCTTTGGTGGATCTGCATTATATTTCAACAATGCTTCGTCTGCCCATAATACCCGAATTGTTTTTAACGAATCCAACCCTGAAAGATCAGTCTTTCCATTTTTAAGTTTGATTCCCAGTCGTGTATGCCACAATTCCGAAATCTCACCCTTACCCGCACCTAGTGAATCAAGTACTCTAAGATTTACATTTACTTCAGTGGTTTCGACCCGTTGTTCTTCAATATTCCGGATATCCAGTTTAATTTTATGACCGAAATCATTCATTTGGTTAGGAGAAATATACATCAGTGCCGGAGCTTCTATGGATGTACTGGATCCAGGAATTGGCCCTACAGTCATATTTACATTTCTAATATCCAGCACATTGAATTCAGAAAATGAAGTTATTGCCTTATCCTCTGGTAGGAGCTTACCTATGCTCTCATCGGCATAAATTAATTCATTCAGACTTTTTGTTTTGTTCTTTTGATTTAACCGAATACTGTAATTCAATAATTTAGTGTCACGTTCAAGATATTTCTGTTTTAAATTTATTTTGACCGGAGTATCCCTTCCCGGAATTTGATAGGTTATTGGTTTTATAATGCTTATCAGTTTTATCCATGCACGTGGATGGACGCGTAAATTATATTTCGACCAGTCTAATAAATCTTCCATCATCAGAGGAAATCCTGTATGACCCGCTTCCAGTTCATATACCAACCGGCTTTTACGCGCTCTGATTTGCATTACAGGCAGTGCGGGCTCAGCATTTCCAGTTGTTATTTTGGGCATTTTAAGGGACGATTTACTGACAGGCAATTCATTACTTTCAAAAAATGCCTGTTCAAGAGTATGTTGTGAGGGGAAAAAGACAATTACTGTTCCTTTAATTGATGGGTCGTCTAATTCAAGGAATGGTGCCTGTCCCTTGTTTGAAAATCTAAAATTATGAAATTCAAACTGCAGAAAAAGAAGGTCTTCGGGTCGTAAAACATTGATTTTAATCGCTTTTTTGGGCACAAATCTGATTTCATCAAATGTAATGTTCAAATGTGCAACTTTTGACGGACTAATTTGGATTTGCGGGGCAACTTTTCTTTTAGACTGAAGTTCAGGATATCCCATATCTGAATTAATACCAGTATGTTGCGTAATACTCGCAGTCAAGTCCAAATTTCCATACCCATTTCCAGACAGCCTCCGCTCCGGATTTATCTCAATTGAAAAGGAGTGAGTAAAATAGGATGGAATTGAGGTTGCATTATTCACAATGGGCTGATATGCAATTAACCTTGGCTCAAAGATATGTCCTGTGAACTCATTTTCTACCCCATGGGATTCGAATACCGGAATCGAATTATCATTTTGAAATTTAAACCCTCCAAGAGATGTAGACAACCACTCGCCTTCTGACGGAAGTTGGGCAGAGAGATAAAATACGGGAAGATTGTGATCGATATATTCCGAATAGAAAAAGTATTTGTCGAGAATAAATTTCTCGTCCATCCGGGAATCCGGCCAGTAATGCATAGTGCCAGGATGCTGGACAACCCATATAACTCCTGAGAAATTCCCGCTTTCAGTCTTGTGTAAAATGAAATTTAAATCAGGTGTATCCTGGTTAAATGAGATCTTATGGTTCGAATAAAACGAAATTTTGGATAAACGTTCATCCCACCCTTTAAAGTTTGAAATTGTTACTGCAACAGAATTAGTATAAACGGATTTAAGGAAGTTTAAGGCTCTCTTTTCAAAGGGCTGAATGGTAAGGCTATCATTTTTATATGCGTCTCCGTTCCAATAAACGGTCACAAGATCTTTCCCTGTAATAGCAATATTCCAGTCACTGGAAAGTTCAATTTTACCGTTTCCTTTTAATTCAATCTTATCTGAATCATTTAATTCCAAAAGCGTGAAATCAAATCTGTGTTCCGAATTAATTATAGTTCCTTTGTCGAGCCATAGAAGAAAATCGATTTTTTCAGAAATTGACAATTCTGGAATTTCCAATTTTAAAAGCCATAAATTACTCTCTTTTAATATATTAACAGCCATTGAGAATGTCAAATCGGTAGACCGGACCTTGAGATTATTTGCAATTATCGAGTAAGATTCCCCCGTAGTTGTCAGTTTTATATCATATCCTTTCTCGAAAAATACATCTGAAATTTCCCAGACTACCTTGTTTGAGCGACTTATTGTAAGGTTCTGTTTAAATAACCTTACCTCGAAGGGATTTAAATTTACGGATTTGATTGTCTCAACGAGGGGGTTTACGGCAAAGACCCCCATTCCCAGAGTTTTAATAAAACTCCTTCTGTCGGTTCCGTGAAATTTACCGGTGCTGGGCTCTAAAATAAATTTTCTCGAATTTCTAAGGTTAAGTAGTTTGAAATCCATGTCTTATAAGGTTTAAGATAATTCATAAATTTAGTGTTTTTAAAACACAAACACACAGATTATTGATTTAAAAAATCTTTTTCAAAACAAAAAAAATACCTCTGTAAAGATTGACTTACAGAGGTATTAGCAATTACTTAAATTTCGTGGATCTTAAATCACTGGCAGATCCCGTTAATTTTTAGACTGTGCCTTGGCATCCTCTGTCATCTTTTGATTAGCCGTTATAGCAAATTCTACTCTACGGTTTTGACTCTTTCCTTCAGGCGTGTCGTTAGTTGCAATCGGGTCTGCGATGCCCAAACCGGTAGTTTTCAGCCTATCTGAAACCAAACCCTTGGAAATTAAATAGTTTTTTACTGTTTCAGCTCTGTCTTTTGACAATTTCAGATTATAATCAACCTTTCCGGAATTGTCCGTGTAGCCAAAAATATCAATATTGGTATCTGAATATTCGTTAAATACAGGAATTAATTTATTCAGGTTCGTCTTGGCCTGAGCTGTTAAAGTTGATTTATTTACGTCAAATCTAACTGCATCCTCTTTCAAGACTAATCTAATTCCCTCGCCCACTCTTTCAACGTCGGCACCCGGTAAGGCTTCAGATATTTTCCTTGCCTGCTTATCCATTTTATTTCCAATAATGGCACCTGTACCGCCACCAACAGCAGCTCCGATCACAGCACCCCAGACTGCATTACCACCTTTCCCGGCATAATTACCAATAATCCCGCCAATTAATGCACCCGCGGCCACACCTATACCTGCACCCTTTTGAGTATTGTTAGCATTCTGAACTGATTTACAACTTATTACAGATGTAATCACCAATATACAGCATAGAATATAAGTAGCTAATTTCAACATTTTCATTTTTTTTAATTAATTTTTTTCAAACTGGTAAATAATATCTTTTTTCTGGCCAGCAACATCAATCATATCAATCAATTGAAACGAATTTTCAGTCTGGTTTGCAACTCTTAAAAAGTATCCTTGTGTAATTGTTTTTGCTTTTACTCCCGGATTTACAAACTTTAAACCAAACATTCCCTGCTTATCAATACTCCAAACAATTGGAGAGCTAAATGCAGGGCATCCTTCCTGACTAAGGCTAACGGTTCCTTTGTTATTATTCGGAATAAAACTCCAGGTACTTCCAACGAAACATTTTGAATCAGCAACCTGAAAGGAATTTACCTTAAAATATTCCGAACCCGGGTATGAAACGTTTGTAATATGCCAATTACCTTTAATGGCCGATTGCGATGACCTGTTTAATGCAGTGGACGGCGCAGATGTAGGGGCACTTGATTTACAGGAAAATAGAAAAATTGCAAATAGTGAAATCCAAAAAACTTTATTCATAATCTATAGTTAAATATTAATTCATACAAGAAAACTTCAAGCAGTAAAAAATTGTATCATGTTTAACAATCAGATAAGTTATAAAGTTTAAATCATCAGAAAAATTCCGTTTACCGGAAAGAAATTTTTTCCGTGTATTTTCACGGAAATCTAAATTATTATCCATCTATATATTTAATTTTCAATACCGTGTACGAACACTTTTTCTTATATATTTGTATGAATTTTAAATCAGAAAGAAACTCCTGCTGCCTCTAGCTTATCCCCCGGGCCGGTGAAGCCTCTTTCATTGTATCCACCTTTTTTTTCTTTCCGCCAACGTTTGTCATATTGGCAACCGTCTGGCCTAAGACAACTGCCGTAGCAACTGCCGCAATAACAATTGCCTTCGCATCCTGGGTGGCAGCCCAGATCGGCACGGCAATCGGTCCGGTTGCCAGTGCCTGAGTATTGATCAGCATCAGCTGTTTTCCATATTCGGTCCAAATGGATGCAATGGCAAGTCCCTGCTGAAATAAATATAAGTCTTTCCTAAATCCGTTTCAATCAAAGCCTTATTCATTTGCTGCTTTTTCAAAGCAATCAGCTCATCTTCAATAGCAAGTTTACGCTCTTCGACCTTCACCGAGGCATTGTTGACGCTTCACTTCCTGCCTGCAGTGCAGCCAGCTTTATCTTTTCACCATGCTGAAGATTTACATCAGCCAGAATTAATTTCAATTCTTTATTGGATATCTTCTCTCCTTCCAAAAACCCCAATAAACCAGGGTATTGTTCGTTTAACCGCTTGATGAGTTCTGTTCGCATCTGCTTACATTCATTGGTCCGAAGGATTGCTTCAACCATGGCTGCAAGGTTATTCTTCTCCTTGATGATTTCTGAAGAATAGCCGGCAAGCAGCATTTGCTCTTCTTTGAGGATGTTATTTGCTTTATTGGCAGCCTCTGCTGCTTCCCTTTTTTCTCCGTATAATATTGCAGCGCTGATGCCCTGGCAATAATAAGACTGGTAATTAAACCAATTGGATTTAAATTCATGGTACTGTTAAGGACCTGCATTGCAGCAGCAGCTCCTTTGATATTTCCGGTGACAGGCATCAACGAAATACTCCATAACCCATTTAAAAAGGATAAGGTAGAAGTGATCACAGCCTGGGCCTTTTGGGTAATGATCTGCAAAAGAGTAGCCTGGTTCGCCCTACCCTGCCATAGAGTTTGCAACTTAACAGCGATCGTATAACCTGCAATGGCTTATGTCGTTGTTAGTTTCACACGACCATACTGTCCAAAAGTTTCAATTAATACGATCAGGCATTTTAAAAAGGTTCCAAATTATCCGGTTACCGTGTGCATGACACGGGTCAGTTTTCCCCCTAATTCATTGGCAATGTTGGCGATCCGGTTCCCAGCCTGCGCAAGCTTGGCATTGTTATTATCCGAATTAACAGCTGCCTGCCTCAGCGCAACCGTGGTGCCGGAGACGGCTTTTGAAAAGTAATCAAACCGGCCAACCTTACTGGTTAAAATAGTCCCACCCGTAATATTGCGCTTCCCAAAAACTTCAATCAGCTTGCTATCCCGTTCGATAGAATCACCGCTGGCATCCATCTTGGCCTTTAACTCCACAACGGCATCACGCACATTGAAAATACCGCTCGAATAACCTAGTCCGGCAGCTTTTAAACTGATTTAAGAGGATTTTAATTGTGTACCTGCCTCCTCCCCTTTTAACTGGCGTTCTGCCAAGGTTTCCAAAATACCAATGGTCTGTTCAAGGGTTAGATTGGAGTTATGGGCCACAGTTCCAACAGTAGATAAGTATTTCAAAGTCATTGTAAACCTTCACCAAAGCCTTAAACCCAAGGACTAATCCAACAACGGCTGCAGCTCCAGCCTGAATCATGGAGAAATACCGGTTAAAACTATCTCCCATTCGGGCCAGGCTCCATGATTTTGATATCCCGGAAATCTGCTCATTGTGTTCGGCAATGATCCCTTTGAGCGATTTAATACCATAGGCAGTTTTAAGGTATTCCTGACTGCCAATCTTCATTCGTGCCTGTTCATTTATTAACTTGGTCATCTCTGCCGGCATGGACCTGATGTCATTGCTGATTTCTTTGCCGTTGATATAAAAACTAATCCTGCGATCGTAACTTGTGGCCATTTGCTTTGTTTTTGGCTAAGTTACCGGGGTGGATAGGAGAAAGAAAGGACAGAATTCAAAGTTAGTCCATAATCAATTGATCCTTTATTTAAATTACCTTTGCAAAGGTTAGTTAAGCAGAGTAAATTTGTACAATTAAAACACGTAAATAATGAGGACACAAAAGGTTTATATTGATACATCTGTACTCTGAGGTTATTTCGATAAAGAATTTGAACTAGTTACCCGAAGATTTTTTGATGAAGTTAAAAAAGGTGAGTACAAGGTTGTAATTTCCAATGTAACCGAAGGAGAATTATTAAATGCTCCAAAAAGAGTAAGGTCTTTATTGAATGTTTTAGACATTGATTATGAAGTAATTAAATTAACTGATGATGTCGTGAGTTTGGTATTGGAATACATTCGAGAAAATGTTGTTGGTCAGACAAGTTACGATGATTGTTTGCATATTGCAATTGCTACAGTTTCTCGACTTGACTTATTGGTAAGTTGGAATTTTAAGCACATTGTAAATATTAAAAGGATTAGAGGATACAATGGGATTAATATTAAAAATGGTTATCCTTCGATCGAAATTCGTTCACCTAAAGATTTGATTGATTATGAAAACGACTAAAGATTTTGATTGTGTAAAAATGATGCGAGATATTCGCGATAAAGTAAATACAGAAATTGTTAAAATGGATTCTACCCAAATTATTGAGTATTTCCGCATAAAATCAGAGGAATACGAAAGTAAATATGGCCAGCCGGAAACAAAGACTCATACGTAATTGGCTTTAATGTAATTAGCACCTTTCTAATATCCGGGCCATTTGCATTATTCATCATATTCTCCAAGCTCAGAAGTACTTAAATCTTTCTCCTACTGCTAAGGTCATTGAAAATTGAATGTTCACCCTAAAACACAATAAAATATAAAAGCCATGAGATTTTTCTGGCTATTTGAAACTTTTTTTAGCTGAATTGAATATAAAAAGATGTAATGGCAATGTTGCATACTGCGTACTAATCGTAATTATTAAAAAATTGAAAATAAATTGATTTGAGATTAATAATGAGCCGTAATGAAAAACCCGATCCATCCCTGGATATATCTGGTAAAAAACAAATTATCAGTATGCGTAACAGAGTGATTCATGGCTATGATAAGATCAATAATGAGATTATCTGGGGTACAATTGTAAGACATCTACCGAACTTGAAATTAGAAGTCGGAAATTTATTGAAATATTTATCGAAAGCATGGAACCGGACACAAGTTTGTACAAAAGAGCTTATAGATTAAGTATTTTTACTATAATCTACAATATAATTGAAGGAATAGTATCCATAATATTGGGGTATGATAATCAAACATTAACTTTATTTGGATTTGGTATTGATAGCTTTATTGAAGTAATGTCAGGTATAGGTATTGCTGTAATGATTCTAAGAATCAGTCAGAATCCTGATAGTTTAAAAAATAAATTTGAGATTACTGCTCTGAAAATAACAGGTACAGCGTTTTATATGTTATCGGCAGGACTATTTTTAGGGATTGTCTTAAATATTATCCATAAACATAGGCCTGAAACAACATTTTGGGGAATTATAATATCTTTAATTTCAATCATAGTTATGACTTGGCTAATGATTGCTAAAAAGAAAGTAGGTAAGCAATTGAATTCAGAACCAATTATTTCAGACGGTAATTGTACGAAAATTTGTGTGTATATGTCAATTGTATTGCTCGTTTCAAGCCTCTTAAATGAATTAACCGGTTTTATATACGCTGATGTAATAGGTACTTTAGGATTGATTTATTTTTCCTTTACCGAAGGCAAAGAAGCATTTGAAAAAGCAAAAGGTAAGCTTTGCTGCTGCGAGGATTGTTTAGCTTAAAATGTTAAGATAAGGCTAAGAATGGGAAGTTTTTCGCCAAAAATGAACTCGTATGCATTTTGGGTTTTAAAAGCTTGTAAAAGCCAAGGATCATGTATTTTATAGAATTTGTTATAATTTTTTAAAGACAACCAGGCAAATTTCGCTCTTGGTAAAACATAGCCGAGAATCAATTCCTACCATTTGAGCTGATCAAAGGTTAGATTTCGTTCACTTAACATAGTCCCTCTATTTTTTTGCTGATTTGCTCCAAATCATTTTTATGATTCTCTGCACTCTCAAGTGCCATATAAATGATCTTATGATTTTTAAAGGTTTCGGCCAAAACACGGTTGGCAATTTCAGTTACAAAATTGCAGTCCATCTTGCAAATTTACCCTGACTTGAACGCCAGATGGCTCCTGTTGGGAGAAGGAACCATGCAGGAAAATGCTCCGGCCTATCGGGCAAAGGTTTTGCCAATCTGCGATGAATGTACTTCGAAACAAATTCAGATTGATTTATTGAGCAATAACATTAAGGTTCTTAATGGATATGTACTGGATTTAAAGGAAAATCTAAATGATTTGCGAAATATACCCAGACAATAAAATACATCGTATTTGTATTTATCCTAATTACTTCATTTTAATTTTCTGAACTTAAAAAATCGCGTAAACCGACAAATTTACGCGTTCAATTTAGGTCCCTAATATCCCCCTTAATGAGTGTAAAAATGAGTGTAAAAATTAAAAAAGCCTCATAATCAAGTGATTATGAGGCTAAAAGTGACCCCACCGCGATTCGAACGCGGATCAAAGGAACCGGAATCCTCCATTCTATCCATTTAACTATGGGGCCATTTATGGAAA
>CAINLJ010000073.1 GCA_903850335.1 uncultured Bacteroidia bacterium
AAACGGACATCGTTTTCGAAATAGAGACGAAGATCATTCACCCCAAACTTGAGCATCGCAATACGCTCAATACCCATGCCAAAAGCATAACCTGTATATTTCTTTGAGTCAATACCGGAGGCTTCAAGGACATTGGGATCTACCATTCCACATCCTAGTATCTCAAGCCACCCTGTGTATTTACAGACATTACACCCCTTGCCCCCACAAATCGAACAGGATACATCAACCTCTGCCGAAGGTTCGGTAAAAGGGAAATAGGAGGGACGCATACGGATCTCAGCATTCTCACCAAACAACTCCTTGGCATAATACAAAAGCGTTTGTTTGAGATCTGCAAACGAGACGTTCTCGTCAATATACAATCCTTCGATCTGATGAAACATGCAGTGAGCACGATAAGATATTGCCTCATTGCGGAATACCCTGCCAGGAGTAACCGTTCGTATCGGCGGTTTCATCGTCTCCATGTCATGAACCTGAACCGAGGAGGTGTGGGTTCGGAGCAGGACGTCCGGGTTACGCTGAATGAAAAATGTATCCTGCATGTCGCGTGCGGGGTGTTCCTCAGGAAAGTTTAAGGCACTGAAAACGTGCCAGTCATCTTCTATCTCCGGACCTTCCGACACAACAAAACCCAACCGTTTGAAAATATCGAGTATTTCGTTTTTTACAATTGATATTGGATGACGCGTACCAGGTTTCATCGCCTCACCGGGCAGAGTAAGGTCGATGCCGGCACCGGAAGACTTTTCTTCCTGCAGACTCTCCCTTAAGAGATTGATCTTCCCGAGTGCAAACTCCTTTAACGTATTGACAGCCTGACCGATTTCCTTCTTCTGATCGGCTGAAACATTACGAAACTCCTCAAATAATTTGGATATTTCTCCTTTCTTACTCAGGTATTTGATTCGCAGTTCTTCGGCTTCTTCTATAGAACGGGCAGCTATATTTTCGATTTCCAGTTGTAACTCTTTGATCCGGTTTAACATGGCACTAATTTGTTAATGAGTTGCAAAACTACAAAAAATATAGCAATCACAGAATGCGGGAACATGCCGCGTTTGGCAACTATGCACAAAAAAAGCAGCACCTATGAAGGTACCGCTTTATACTGAATTACAAGTTAACGGTTAAAATAACGGATTCTTTCTTCAGTCCCGATCTTTCAAGCAATGGTTCTATTCCCGGTTCCTGACCTCGAAAAGCCTTATACAGCTTCATCGGATGCTCAGTGCCACCTTTCTCCAGAATGTTTTTACGAAATGAGGTAGCGGTATTTTTATCGAAGATGCCATTGGATTTAAATAGCGAAAAAGCATCTGCATCGAGCACCTCTGCCCATTTGTAACCATAATATCCGGAAGCATATCCTCCTGCGAAAATATGTGAGAAGGCAGTGCTGATGCAGCTTCCACTGACTGGTGCAAAAAGTTCGGTGGGCGCAATGGCAGATTGCTCAAAATCTACAATACTTCCTATCGCAGGCTCTGTAATAGTATGCCAGGCCATATCCATAAATCCAAAACTTAACTGACGCTCACACGCATACCCCGACTGGAAATTCTCTGCCTCAATGAGCTTCTGCACAAGGTCTGAAGGGATCTTCTCACCAGTCTCAAAGTGCACTGCAAAAAGATCAAGCCACTCTTTCTGGGTTGCCCAGTTCTCCATGATCTGGGAGGGGAGCTCCACAAAATCACGGTAGACATTAGTCCCGGAATGACTCGGATAAACCGTGTTTGCCAGCATTCCATGTAAGGCATGACCAAACTCATGCAACAGGGTAGTCACCTCATTAAAAGTAAGAAGTGAGGGTTTAGTCTCTGTTGGCTTGGTGAAATTACAAACAATAGTTATGATGGGTCTGATGCTTTTCCCATTGACATTGCTCTCAGGTCTTAGGTCATTCATCCAGGCACCGCCGCTTTTCCCCTCACGCGGAAAGAAATCAAGGTAAAGGACCGATAAAAACGAGCCATCCTCATCAAATACTTCATAGGCAGTAGCATCAGGATGATAGACCGGGATCTGTTTATTTTCCCTGAAAGTAAGTCCATAGAGCCGGGTGGCAAGTTCAAACACACCATCACAAACTTTCTCAAGCTGAAAGAATGGCTTTACCTGTTGTTCATCAAAACCATAACTGGCGTTTTTCAGTTTCTCAGAATAGTAACTCCAGTCCCACCGTTGCAAGGGATCTTCGTTTCCCTCTTTCTGAGCAAAAGCAATGACTTCGGATAATTCCTTAAGAGCTGCGGGACGTGAAGCCTTATGAAGCTCCTGAAGAAAATCACTCACTTTTTTTGGATTTTCTGCCATCCGCTCAGCGAGAACATAATCCGCATGAGTCCTATATCCAAGTAAATTAGCCTTTTCAAGTTTTAGACTTACGATCTTACGGATAATCTCCTCGTTATTCTTTTCATTATTCTGAAAACCCCTTGATGTGTAAGCCTTGTACAGCTGTTCACGAAGATTGCGTTTGTCAGCATATTTCATGAAACCAGTGTAACTCGGACCGTGAAGGGTAAACAGCCACCCTTGCTGATCCTTTGATTTGGCAGACTGTGCTGCGGCCTCAATTTCAGATTCCGGTAATCCTGATAAATCTTCCTGATCAGTAATCAGTAACTGAAAACCGTTTGTTTCGGCCAGAATATTCTCTCCGAATTTCAAGGAGAGCTGCGAAAGTTCGGTCGTGATCTCTGCATAACGAGTCCTGGCTTCGCCTTCCAGGTTGGCACCACTTCGGACAAATCCAAGGTATTTTTTCTCCAGTAAATAAAGGTCTTCCGTAGAGAGACTAAGTTGCTCTATCTGACTGTAAACGGCTTTAACCTTACTAAAGAGTTGCTCATTAAGTGAGATATAATTTGAAAATTCTGACAGTTTAGGCGACACTTCCCGTGTGATTGCCTGAATTGTATCGTCTGTCTCGGCTGCATTGAGATTAAAGAGTACGCTGGTGACACGTTCAAGTTTTTCTCCGCATTGTTCAAGTGCGACGACCGTATTCTGAAATGTCGGGTGATCGTTGCTGTTGATTATGGCATCTACCTCGTTTTTGGCTTCTGTGAGAGAGGTTTCGATCGCCGGGATAAAATGTTCATGTTTTATGAGAGTGAAAGGAGGGGTCTGATGGGGAGTATTCCAGTCAGCTAATAATGGGTTTGTTTCTGTGTTTTGAACAGTTGAATTTTCTAATGACATTCGTTTAAAATATATGGATAACTAAATCGCTTGATTAACATTTAAAGCGCCGAAAGAGTTTAAAAACTGGAGAAGAGAATATTTGCAATCAAAATGTAGAAATCAATTTAAGGAGATTTTCTGTTAATCACCGTTAAGAGAAGAGGTGAGGAACAAATCTGCTGGAATTATCAGTGATGAGAGTATCGCTTTCTCTTATTCCAATACCGGCTGATTCCTGACCTACGACCCAACTGCCAATCAACGGATAGTTATTGTCAAATTCTGGTAAGGTGCATAACTTCTGATAGATAAAACCTTCTTCACCATATTCGCCGCTGGTTTCTGAGATTACAGTTCCATCTTTCATTAATTGAATATTGGAACCCTCTCTGGAAAGAAGAGGTTTTCTGGCATAATCATAACCTGCCAGGTGTTTATCCTCCTCAAAATAGGATTCCAGGAGATTTTCATGCCCATTATTTAATTTCCAAAGTATGGGAAGGATTGCCTTATTGGATAAAAGCATTTTCCAGCTGGGCTCAATCCAAAATGTTTGATTCCTGTCAAGCAGAATATTTTTTCCAAAGTCTTCATTTATAAGCCACTCGTAAGGATAGAGTTTAAATATATTTTTAATGGGGTTAAATTCATTATCGACAAATATAGAATTCATACTTTCCCATCCTATTTCATCAATATATAAAAACTTAGTCTCCAGTCCGGCCTGAATAGCGCAATCTCTCATGTATTCTGTCGTGGTAAGGTCTTCCAGACAATCTTTAACAGCAGAAAAATGCAGAGGATAGTCGTATAAATAATCCTTCAGATATTTCCAGTAGTCAACCAGTTTTTCATGGATTGAATTAAATTGGTCACTTTTCTGATCATAGTCCTGAAGCCAGTACCATTGAACTACAGATGATTCAAATAGTGATGTTGGAGTATCCGCATTGAATTCAAGGAGCTTAGGTATGCCATTTGTAAAGGCGAAATCAAACCTCCCGTAAATAGCAGGAGCATCATTATTCCAGGAATCTTCAATATGCGGAATAAACCATTCGGGAATATGAAATTTGTCGTATAACCTGTTGTCAATTACGTATTGAACAGCATTAAGACAAATCTCCCATAGCTCATTTGTTGCTTTTTCGATTGTATCTACCTCATTAGCCGTAAATTCGTAAAACGCAGATTCATCCCAATACAAAGCATCGAGGGTATGGTATTTAAAACCAATCTCTTCAACCTTTTTTTGCCAATTTTGGCGAGGCTTTATAATGTGTCTTTTCACCTTGAAATTTATTATGAGGAGACATGAAATACACTACTCCCAAACCCTCCCCGGACGACATTTCCTTTAAACCCGTTTGTACCTACGTTTGCCTCTCCATGAATTGCCGAAGAAAAGTATCCGGCGCGTGAGTATACATTATTGCGGAATATTCCATAGGGTCTAAATGCATAATAACCTCCGAAAAACCCTATTCCATGAGCATGCGAATAGTAGGCAGTAGAATCTGATCGCAGGTAGACTTTCTTTTCGTGTATTGAATCCTGATTATGACATGAAGAAAGAATGGTTGCAACCAGTACAAGTTGAATTGCTTTTGACTTCTTCATAAGCACTATTTAACGGTTATAAATATCTCGTAATCCTTCTTCAGCGTGACACTTTTGGTATCACCGTCACTGTTTTCACCCTCTTCGGTTGTCAATCCGAGTGAAGGAATGGTGTCAGTGTGTATTACTGTTTTAATCAGATTATTTTTAACCCATATTTTGTGTGAGGTTTTCACTACATCCATATTTTTATTCAGATGTTCAACGCTCAATACTGTTTCGATAGAACCATCTTTGGAAATTTCCTTTACTTTATCTTCGTCGTCACAACATATAAAGACAACGAGTAAAAAAGAACTAATTCCCAAAATCTTTAAAACCATTTTTCTCATATTGTTTGAATTTAATTTCTAAAACAAAATTAGTTGATATTGTATTTGGTAATAAAAAAAGCATCTGCTACCCCTCGTTTTAGCGA
>CAINLJ010000074.1 GCA_903850335.1 uncultured Bacteroidia bacterium
CCAGGTGAACATAGCATTGGGTATAGGTATTAGCCATATTTAAAGGTATTACGGTACGCTGTACCTCATTTGAATATTTTTTTAAAGCATTTTCTACAAATATAAACGGTGCTCTGCACCTTTAAGCATTTATTAACAGGATTTATCCAATAGAATAAGAAATTGTCATATAAATAGTACCTATCAAATCGTTTAAAGAAAATTAATGTCCACAACTTTTTTATCTGATCCCTGATAATTAGAATACCAATCAACAATGCCAAAAGATTTTTAGATTTAAAGTCATCTTCAATCGAAACAGGAATTACTATCAGTACGATTACCGGCAGGATAAACGAAATTCCTTGTCTGAACCTGTTTACCATCTTTATTTTTATTGGATATCAAAATACTACAATAATCAGGTAGATTTACTGATTAGAAAGTCATTGGCACCTCCATAAGCAAGATTTCAGTGTCGGATGCAGCGGTGATCAGGATCTGGTCGGTTTCCCATATTCCTAATCCGTCACGAGAGTTAAGTGCGATGTTTTCAATAGTCACATCACCCATTAAAACAAAGGCATAAACGCCATTTCCTTTAGCCTTAATTTTGTATTCTGTGCTTATCCCTTTTTCAAATTTACCCAGATGGAACCAAGCCTTTTGATGAATCCAAACTCCGGTATCTTCCGCATCTGGTGAAAGTATTTGCTGCAGTTTGTTGTGACGATCGGCAAGGTCAAGCGTGATCTGATCATATCTCGGAGTAACGTTTTTCTTGTCAGGAAACACCCATATTTGCAAAAACTTTACAAGCCGATCCTTATTCTTATTGTACTCACTGTGGAATATTCCTGTTCCGGCACTCATAACCTGAATATCGCCGTGCTTTATAACTGAAATATTTCCCATACTGTCCTTATGTTCCAAATCCCCTTCCAAAGGAATAGAGATTATCTCCATATTGTCATGAGGATGGGTTCCAAAACCCATACCCGCTGCAACTGAATCGTCATTTAAAACCCTCAATGCACCGAAATTCATCCTTTCAGGATTGTAATAATTGGCAAAACTGAAAGTATGACGGCTTTGAAGCCATCCGTGATTTGCATTTCCGCGGGTATCGGCCTTGTGTAGAATAATATTGGACATGATTAAAATATTTGTTTAGGCATAATTTTTGCCGGATATTATCTTAAATGTGTTTATTATATCTTTCAAATTTATATTTTATTTGCCGAAATTCAAATGACTCTATTCTTTTACTTTTTGCAGCTGATAAGGATGAGTAATTTCCGGAAGAATATGGGATTTTTTGGGGATTGACGCGATTAAGAATGATTATAAATAAGAGTTTTCTGAGAAATATCATTTTTAAATGTAGTTACTTTGGTGCGATTTATAATTATGAATTTAATTTTAATAAGATGAGAAAATCCTTAAACATGAATTACTTTACTAATTTATTTGTGGTTTCCGGAGCCAAAATAAGTGCGAAACTATCTGCTAAATTTGGAAAATTACTCCTTTTATTGATTGTTTTTTTATTGAGTTGTAATATCACTAATGCTTTACCAAGTTATGCCAGACAAACAGGGATGTCGTGTTCTGCATGCCATTTTTCTTTTCCTGAGCTTAACTCTTTCGGTCGGCAATTCAAAATGAATGGATATGTGCTCACGGGCATGACTTCAATCGAAGCCAAGGACGACAGCAACAAAGTTACCAAGCTTAAATTGCTGAGTACTTTGCCTTTATCTGCAATGGTACAGTCTTCATTTACACATATTGCAAAGGATGTGCCCGGGACGCAAAATAACTCAGTTACACTTCCGCAACAATTAAGTGTATTCTATGCGGGCCAGATTACACCCCATATCGGAACATTCATTCAGATGACATACGACGGACATAGTTTCGGGATGGATAACGTGGATATTCGATATGCAAATCAAACAAGGATTGGTTCAACAGGACTTGTATACGGTCTGACATTGAATAATAATCCCGCAGTTCAGGATGTTTGGAATACTTCTCCAGCTTGGAGATTCCCATCAGCTGGTTCCGATGCCGCCAAGACGCCGGCAAAATCCTCAATTATGGAGAACCTTGGATCTCAGGTAGCAGGGCTTGGAGCTTATACACTGTGGAACAATCTTATTTTTGCAGAGGTTACTCTATACCGTTCTGCCCAGCAAGGTGCTGCAAATCCGGCTGATTCTTCAAGTGCAATGGTTGTTCATGGAGTGGCTCCTTACTGGCGACTGGCATTGCAACACCAATGGTATAATAATTATATTGCAGTTGGCACTTTTGGTATAGCCCCCAGGTTATATCAGACGGGTACCTCGGGCCCAATGAGCAAATTCAGGGATATTGCCTTTGATGCGCAATATGAGCATACTTTGCCTTTTGGTGCACTTTCTTTCCACGGTTCCTATACTCATGAGACGGAAACTCGTGATTTTGTTACTTATTCCGGACGTATAGTGAATAAGGAATATGATTTTAATACTCTAAAAGTTGATGGTAATCTGTATTTGAAGAATGGTTTGGGTGCAACTTTAGGTTACTTTTATACTCAGGGATCAAAAGATGAAAATGTAGGAAGCTGGAGTTCCCGCCCGGACAGTAATGGGTTTATTGCTCAACTTGAATACCTGCCATGGTACAATACAAAATTCGCATTACAATATGTAGCATATAACAAATTTGACGGAACGATAATGAATTACGATTCCAATGGCAGAAATGCTGCAGATAATAATACGCTTTACCTTGTAGTTTGGCTTAATTTTTAATTTTTATATTATTTAGGTTATGAAGAAAACGTTAAAGTATTTTGTTTTACTAGCTTCTATGTTCCTCGTTACGGGATCATTAGTTGCAATTGCAGGAATTCCTCAGGATAAGAGTCATGGGATAGGTCCCGTTAAAACTGTTGAACTTGGTCCATTGAATAAAAAATGGGTCGATGAGGGTAGAGGTATCTTTAATACCCAATGTATTGTTTGTCATGATCTGAGTCAGAAGAAACTTGCTCCGATCCTGGGAAACATTACGAAACAGCGTTCGCCGGAATTTATTATGAATTTGCTCCTAAACTCAGCGCAGATGCAGAAAGAAGATCCAACGATCAAGGCCTTGATGAAAGAATATAATAATCTGCCAATGCCCGATCCATTATTAAATCAGGCAAAAGCCAGATCTGTACTCGAATACCTTAGATCCGTAGCAAAATAGTCAGTTATCGATTATTTTAGCTCTAAAAACCACTGTCAGGTCCTTTTCAAGGTTTCTGGCAGTGGTTTTTCTTTTTGTCCAAACACGGGATAAATTCACCAACCTTACATAAAATCAATCTCTGGAAACCAAGCCAGGTTATATCGGATCAGATAAAAAAGTTGTGGACATTAATTTTCTTTAAACGATTTGATAGGTACTATTTATATGACAATTTCTTATTCTATTGGATAAAACCTGTTAATAAATGCTTAAAGGTGCAGAGCACCGTTTATATTTGTAGA
>CAINLJ010000075.1 GCA_903850335.1 uncultured Bacteroidia bacterium
GCGGCTCAATCGTTCTGCACCGGAGCAACCGTTGCTTCTCTGACCGCAACCGGAACAGCTTTGAAATGGTATGCTGCCGCAACTGGTGGCACAGCGCTGGTGTCAACTACCGCACTTGTCACCGGAACGGTTTATTATGCTTCTCAGACGGTTACCTGCGAGAGTACCACCCGCTTTGCGGTTACGGCAACTGTTACCGCTTTACCGACTGCCCCGACTGTTGGGACAATCACCCAACCTACTTGTGCTTTGGCAACGGGAAGTGTAATCATAAACGGTTTGCCTGCTGCGGGTACCTGGACGTTGACAAGAGCCGGTACAAGTGCAGCTACCACGACAGGCACCGGCGTTACCTCTACAATCACTGGTCTTGCTGCCGGAACCTATACCTACACCCTAACGAATGTATCAGGGTGTATATCGGCGGCATCAGCCAGTGTGGTTATTACTGCTGCAACGACAACCCCTATCAAACCGGTTGTGGGAACAATTACTCAGCCAGTCTGTGCAACTCCAACAGGAAGTGCAGCTTTAAGTTCCTTACCTGCAACGGGTGCCTATACATTAACAAGGAATCCCGGAGGTATTGTTACAGCCGGAGTAACTGGTTCGACAACTGCTACCATCACAGGCATTCCGCCAGGAACCTATACCTTCACGGTTATCAATTCAACTTCATGCGTATCCTTACCTTCGGCTAATGTTGTGATTACTGCATTTGCCACTTCAACGGCTACTCCGACCTTTACAATTACTCAAACTACTTGTACGGTGGCGACCGGAAGTGTCGCTTTAAGCGGATTGCCTGCAACCGGAACCTGGACATTGGTGCGAGCTGGAACAAGTGCAGCAACAACAACCGGTACCGGTACTACTACAACCATCACCGGATTGGCCTCAGGAACTTATACATATACAGTTAGTTCAACTACATCAACCTGTATTTCAGTACCAACTACCAATATCGTGATCAATCCGGCTACTCCGACTGCTCCGACCGTAGGTACCCTGACTCAACCAACGTGTGCTCTCTCAACCGGAAGTGTAATCTTAAACGGTCTGCCAGCAACTGGTAACTGGGCGCTTACCAGAACACCTGGAGCAGTGGTCACTGCAGGAACGGGTGCAACCGCTACAATTACTGGTATTCCGGCCGGAACTTATACCTATAAAGTTAGCAATATTACCTGTGCTTCCCCGGCTTCTGCCAATGTGGTTATTACTGCCGCTACTACAACTCCTACGATTTCGGGAACGCTCACAGCATGTGTGGGCTCAACAACTACGTTGACCGGTGCAGGTACAAAAGCCACGACGAATCCTTATGTTTCTTCCAATACCGCCGTGGCGACTGTTACTGCGACTGGCGTTGTGACGGGTGTATCCATTGGAACGGCGAATATTACCTATACCAATAGTGGAGCTTGTAAGGCTATCGCCACGGTTACTATTGGTGCGACGATTTCAGGTACACTATCCGCTTGTGTTGGCTCTACGACTCAGCTTACTGGCAGCGGAACTGCAAGGGCAACGACACCTTGGGTTTCAGCTACGCCAGCTGTTGCCACTGTTAGTGCCACAGGTCTTGTGACGGGAGTATCGGCAGGAATAAGTGTTATAACCTATACAAATATTGGAGGTTGTACGGCAACAGCTACTGTATATGTAAATTCTGGTGCAGCCTTAACACCTGGGGCGTTTACTGCATCTACAACTACAATTACTGTATATAATTCACCCTATACTTATACTGTTCCGTTGGTAGCTGGTGTGACTTATAACTGGAGTTTTTCAGGCACTGGTGCAACGATTACTGGTACGGGCAATTCAGTTACTGTCACTTATTCAGCTACGGCAACCTTAGGTGCTTTAAGCGTAACGGCAAACAATGGTTGTGGTACAAGTGCTGCACAAAGTCTTGCAATTGGTGGCTTGAAAGCACTCCGGATACCTATAAACACGTTGCAGGGATCAGTGGATACTACGGCAATATTCAATGTTGCAGTCATACAAAGCGAGCTTAAGGCCTATCCAAATCCAACATCTGGCAGTGTGACATTTGAGTTCCGGGTAAATGCAAACGCAAGGGTGAAGATTGATATTTTCTCAATCTCTGGTCTACATATTTCCCGGATTTTTGATTCAGATATAGAGGCAGGAATCCGTCATACGGTATTTTTCGATCAGACGCTTCCATCGGGTATTTATCCGTGTGTGATGAGCTGGAATGGAAAGATGATCACGGTGAAATTAGTTGTCATTCAATAAATAGTCATAAACATTCAATACTAGTAAAGCCGTTTCAAAGAGATTTGGGATGGCTTACTTGATTTATCAACGGCAGTATTTATTTTTTGTGTCAATTAAAATATTGATTATTGTGATTTATCTTTACGCTAGTTAATCATTGGTTCACAAAGGTTTGGCAATCACCGGATGCTCCCAAAGTATCCGGTGATTATTGTCTGGTTATAGTATTAAGTTTCAAATAACTTTCCAAAAATCATCCAAATCAATATTTCCCTATGGTCCATGCATAACAATCAAATACTCCATTTCCATTAAAAACGAGCACACTTAACCATATCCAATTTGAATCACATTTAAAAAATCAGTTTTATGAGGGTTTCCGGGTGATATGCCGGATTATCTGATTACCTTTTATCTGACCATGATCTGAATCCAATATCATAGATCGGCAAATATCTAACATTGATTAACGACGAATTCGACCCGGACTTGAGGGGGCAATTTAATCGGCGAGTCTACTCTACAAAGAAAAGAGAGAGGAGCAAATGATTGATCGGCTATGCAATCGCCAATTAAATAGACAACGAGACATAAATTGCTCGTATCTAAGAACTTAAATCTGTTAAGGTAGAAGTAAATACCCTGATTATAATATTAAAACAGAATGATATTTGTTGACATTCGCCTGATAGTTCTGTAAGTCAGTCCTCTTTCTTTTTATAATATTCAATTTTGCCAGTAAGTGCTATCTTTAAGACCTTTTCTTTTAATGTGGCTTTTTGCTCTTCAGTAAGTTCAGAAAAGGAACGTGCAAGGTCAATTTTCTGACGTATGAAAGTTGCGTTTTCATTTCCCGAAATTAAAACGGTAACGGGAAGAGACCATACAAAATACATGGCTTCTTTAATGCTCAGGTAATTTGGAATCAGCGGGTCATTGGTTGTCCATCCGGCCTGTTCTTTTTTAACGAAGTATCTGCCATCTGCCAACGATTTGATGGAAAGAATTCCCATATTTCTTTGCAATGCTTCGGGTATGATTTTTTGGATAAAACTGAAATAGGACTGGTCGAGCACGTTTACCGGCATCAAAACAGTGTCGAAAATATCTGATTCTTTCGTTCTTTCAAGCATTCGTGCATGGGCGAACGGATTTTGGTGGCCGGTAAAACCCAGGTATCGGATTTTGCCTTCCTCTTTTGCTTTCAGTAAAACATCCAGTACACCAAGTTGAATTCTGCTTTCGACATCTTCGGGTGTTGAAATGGCATGAACCTGGTATAAATCGAGGTGATCGGTTTTTAGCCTCCGCAAACTACCTTCCAAATGTTCAATGACGGTTTTCGCATCCTTTCCTGTCGATTTGCTTGTTAAAAAAATCAGGTCTCGGTATTTTGGAGTCAGGTATTTGCCGTAGCGAATTTCACTGGTCCCGTCGGCATAACTTTCAGCAGTATCGAAAAACCTGATACCACCCTCCATTGATGCTTCAATTACCTCCTGCGCATCACGTTCAGTGGTCCAACCCACATGGAAACCACCGGTTCCAAGCATGGTTACGAATTCATTGGTGCGGCCCAGTTTACGTTTTGGAAGTACGTATCCCAGACGGTCAGAAACTTTTGTTTCGGCAAGTGTTGTACCTGCTAATGTTATGCCAGCGCTTACACCAGCAAGTATTTTTAGAAACATTCTCCTGTCTTCCATAACTCTTTTGATACATTTGAATTTGACTTCAGACCAAAAAACTATGCTTAAGTTTGGCACTTATTTTCATAGTTTAAATTGTTATAAGGCCTTAATGGCGAAAGAAACAGCAATTTTCAATTGTGGCTATTCAGTCGCCAAGTTAATGTTTTATTTTTCCAATAGCAATCGGATATTTTCCCGCTTAATAAAAATCTTATGTCGAACTCACAGTGTCAGACGAATTTCCAATTATAAACGAATCAGACATTTGAAGAGGATTGGAAATTAAAGTTCAAATCTTTACTGAAATTGATATCTATTTTTCTTCCCAGCCAGTTGGCTTTAACGCAGGATCATTCTCTTTCTTTAGGAAATCTGCATTTTCAAGCGATTGAGCTTCCCATTGGAGTAAAGCTTCATCCGGAACAACCTCAACAGGAACTTTCCACGATTTAGAAGTTTCATTATACGCCAGATTAGACTGTAATGAATAACATGAAATTAATGACCAGCGCGGATAATCAGACAGATTTGCTTCCGACCGGTGCAATAAATTGCTATGAAAAAACAGGGTATCGCCTGGTTTGAGCTCTACGAAAATCAACTCCATGGTTTTTAATGCATTGTCCACCATGACCTTGTCAGCACCTACCTGTTCACCGGCAAAACCATGATTTAATCTTCCTAATTTATGAGATCCCTTAATCACTTGCAGACATCCATTCTGCTTGTTGGCTGGCGACAAGGCGACCATTACGCTAATAAGCTGATCGGGAAACATAAATTGGTTCTTGTACCAATAGCCATAATCCTGGTGCCATTCCCACGCGCCTCCAATTTTAGGTTCCTTTTGCATCAATTTGGAATGGTAGTGACAAACCGGTGAATTATCATCCAACAGATCGGAGATAGCTAGAATCATTTTTTCACTTCTCGTAAGGTATCCAAATACATCATTCCCTGGAGTAAACCATAATGAGAGTTTTGTCTTCTTTCCAGCCTGATCACTTAGATCTAAAGCATTTTTATTAAGATGATCGTCATGGGTGGCGACCTGATAAAGCTTTGCAGCTTCTGCATCGCTAAAAAACCCTCTAAGGATGATATATCCATCACGACGAAAGGTGACCTTTTGTTCTGTTGAAAGTTTAACCATGGTGATTTGCATTTATAATATTACAATAAATAATATACCAAACTGAACTACTTCGATTATGGTATCCAAACAACAATCAATCTGTTTTGTTTTAGCGTTTTATTTAAAATGAACTATTATATAGCTTTAGGAATTAAGAATTGCCCTTCATTCGATGTATTTATACAGTTACTACCATCGCAAAAGCCAACGGAAATGCAGGCTTTACGGACATAATGCCTTTGAGGTTTTGTCAACCAAATTTGGTTTGATAGATCCTACAAAATATGCTTTCCAGCCAGCTCACTTGTGAATGCAAATGAAGAAGTTTATAGGAAAGCCGTATGCGGGAAAACCGCACGTACGGATTGACGAGGGGGCAGGGAAGGTGTTTCTATCCTTCCCGCTCTACTCTCCGTGTCTCCGTGGTAAGAACATCGGCCAATGTGGTTCCCATGTTAATTAAAACCGGTAGGGTGATTACTATTTAGAACAGGAAGTATTAAAATGGGTGTAGGTTTTTTATATTTGTATAAAAAAATTAAGGCAATGACAACAATAGTAATCAATGAAAAGTCAGTAGGGGCTAAAAAACTGGTCGAGTACCTAAGAACCCAACCATTTGTAACGATCGTTGAAGAAAAATCGCCGACAGCTTCGTTATTGAAATCTATGGAGGAGGCCGAGACTGGGAAAACAACCGAATACAATAGTACCGAAGAGTTATTTTCAAAACTTCGGAAAAAGGGCAATGTTTAGGCTAATCACGACAAACACGTTCGAAAAGGACGTATTAAAATGTGCAAAAAGAGGACTGTCACTGGATTTGTTACAAAAAGTGATTAAATTGCTTGAAAACAATGGCACTTTACCTCTAAATTACAAATCACATATTTTGTCAGGAAAGTATGATGGCTACTGGGAATGCCATGTTAAACCTGACTGGCTCTTAATATGGATCAAAAATGACATCCAGAAAACGATTACCCTGATTGGAACCGGCACACATTCCGACTTATTTAATTAGCCGAATTATCTTTTATCCCTCGCCCTTTCTTCAGCCACCATCCTCACCTCATCATTCCCTTTCATCGTTTTTGTGCATCCTCCTTTCTGAGGCCTGGCTTTAGCTTGATTAATCTACTCCAGCAATTCCCTGTAGAAAATGAAATTACTTGAAGCATCAGTCATTTTCACATCGAAAGCTGCTGACCAAGACA
>CAINLJ010000076.1 GCA_903850335.1 uncultured Bacteroidia bacterium
AATTCCTTATCCAGCTCCTCTGCAATCTGAATCGCATCGGGATTGATGGCTATTATTGAGTTGAGTGCGGGACCGCTTTTATCTATCTTCGAAATCCGTTCAAGGTAAGCCTGCACAAGCTCCTTTATTGTATACCGGCCTTCCTGAAAACCTTGCCGGATTTGAAGAATCTCCTGTTCTTCAACCTGAATCCCAGGTGAAGCCGCCTGCGAAATCTTCATTGGTTTGGGTTGACAAGAAACAACCAGCATTAAAAGAATCATCAGGACAAATGCTTGAAATAATGGGTTATCTTTACTTTTCGAATGTATATTCATCGCGGTTATTGTTAAGAAGTTAATACAAAAGAAAACAAATGCCACCAAAACACCAAAACACTAAATTTCACCAAAATTTATTGCCTTTTTAGTGTCTTTGTGTTTTTGGTGGCGAAAAAATTTTGGAATCACATAAAGTACTTATAATCAACTTAATATCACTAACATGTCTATCCGGGAACTATACCGATTTTTGTTTTCAACAGGAAAGAGACAAACAAAGTTGTCACTTTTTATAACGTTAATTCTACTCGTTATTAGTGTTTCCACATTTTCAAATGAGCTAAAACTGAAAATTACAAAGCACTACCTCAACATCCCGGTAGGCTATCGCGCCAGAATGAAACTAATGGAAATCAAGATAAACGGGAAAGTACACCGCGAATTTCCGGTTCAGCTGGCTGAAGACTCTGTGAATTACTGGATTTATATTGACGTTAAGGAATTTAATGGAAAGACTGTAGCACTTACTTCCCCTGCATCCTCAAAATCGTTAAATCGTATTTACCAGGATGATCAGATTAATGGGTCAGATAGTCTTTATAAGGAGAAGAACAGGCCCCAATTTCATTTTACGGTAAAGAGGGGTTGGAGCAATGACGTAAACGGCCCAATCTTTTACAAAAATCAATACCATTTATTCTGGCAATCCTTCCCTTTTGGATTATCATGGAATACCGGATTTATGTATTGGGGTCATGCGGTGAGTAAGGATTTGCTCCACTGGCAGGAACTTCCTCATGCCCTGATGCTGGACAGTCTTGGCTCACCATGGTCCGGGTCTGCCGTTATCGACAGGAATAATGATGGAGGGTGGGGAAAAGATGCCCTCGTATTGTATTATACAGCCTTCGACAGGGTATCGGGTAAGCAGGTTCAGTGTATCGCATATAGCACTGATGACGCTAAAACATTCAAACGGTTCGGAGGAAATCCTGTAATAGACAGTAATTGGGAGATGCAGACTACGGACACGCGCGATCCTCATGTTTTTTGGCATGAGCCATCGAAGCACTGGGTTATGGTGCTGCTGGAGAAAGACGGACTCTCGTTTTACAATTCCAGTGACATGAAAAAATGGGAAAAACAGAGTCATTTTAAGGGCCTCTGGGAATGTCCCGATTTTTTTGAATTACCTGTTGATGGTGATAACCAAAATAAAAAATGGGTTTTACATGGTGGGTCGCCTGAATATTTTATTGGGACTTTCGATGGGGTTAAATTTACTCCTGAATCAGGCAGACTTCGCTATTGCGATGAGAATAAGGATGATCCGGGTGATGTTCTCTATGCTGCCCAATCTTTTGAAAATATGCCTGATAGCAGACGCATTCAAATGGCCTGGGGAAGAACAGAACACCCGGGAATGCCCTTTACACAAATGATGTTGTTCCCGACCGAATTTACGCTGAAAAAAACGGCTGATGGAATAAGACTGTTAGCAAATCCAATTAGTGAAATCGAAAAATTGCATGCAAAAGGTTATGAATGGAGATCAATAACACCAAAGAGAGCCAATGAAGAACTTGTAAAAATTAAGCCCGTTCCACTTCACATTAAAATGGAATTCAACCTGGATCCGGGTCATAATCTCCGTCTGTGCTACAATGGGGATGAGTTCTTAAACCTCACTCCGGATGATATTCAGAAAGGCGGAAATACAATTGAAATTCTGGTAGACAAAACTGTTACTGAGATATTTATTAATGGAGGGAAACGTTACATCGTAAGAAACCTTAACAAACAAAGGAATGATGACGGGTTGCAGTTTAGTTCTGAAAAATACGGCCCGGATATTCATCATCTGGAGGTTTTTGAAATGAACTCAATCTGGAATTGAAAATTGTGAGCTATGTATCAGAAAGACTATATACTTAGGATGGTGGAGATGATAGGGGACTTGATTGCTGCTTTGCTGGGCCTGATAAAAAAGGGGGATCTTGAACAGGCGGAAAAAATACTCGAGAGAGGTTACGTCGAACTTCTCAGACGAGAATCAGCCTTCTTTCTTGCTATCCCTAAAGAGAAACTTACAACCATGCTTATCGGAGAACACAATTATGAAAATGGTCATTTAACTGTGCTTGCCGAACTGTTTTTTGCCGAGGCAACACTTCGTGAGGCTGAGAACAAATTTGCGGACAGTCTTGTCTGCTATGAAAAATCCCTGATTTTACTCGAATATCTGGAAGACGAGGATAAAACCTGGTCTGCAAAACGGGAAGAAAGGATTGGATATCTTAGGATAAAGATTAATGAGATTATCAACAAGATAGAATATCATAATTAGCTTTATTACTGTACTTTGTAATTCATTAATATTGTTTTTTATCATTTATATATGACACTTACAGGATTTATAGCTATTTTGTTTGTCATATATTTAGATACCGGTTTATGCTTTAACATACCTTGAGTTTCTACAATTTCACAAGTTAAAAAACAGCTCTGGTAGTCTTGACAAATTTCTAAAATACGGAGGACCTCCCTATCTGATTCATTTGGATTTAACTGATGTAACGGTTTTTGGCTATCTTAAAAACATCAATCAGTCCATCTTGTCCCTAAACTATCTGAATTATCTCGCATCGGCGATGTTGATCTCCGGCATTCAGCGATTTGATTTAGCAGGGCAAAAAGTCTTTGAGGTTGGTGAAAAATATTATTTTAACAACATAGGATTACGAAACTCAATTTCAGGATTTTCACCTTTTGACTTAGGACAAATAATTGAAAATATAGTTTTTCTACATCTTAAAACTATTGTTTACAGTCTTTTAATTGGCAGGCAAAACGGGAACGAAATTGATTTCATTGTAGAACGGAATGGTGAGAAAATTTATATTCAGGTTGCTTTAAGAATTGTCGGGTAACAAACTATGGAAAGGGAATTTGGAAATTTATTGGGAATCAAGGATAATTATCCCAAATTTGTAATTACATTGGATGATTATTCAGGTGTCAGTTATGAGGGCATTTTACACATACCGTTAAGAAAATTTCTCTCAGAATTTAATTAGGAGATTGTCAAATGACCAAAAATCCTCCTGTTATCAAACAAAAACCAAAATTCATTGTTACTAGTAAAAACTTAAGAACAGATGGACGGTTACGAAGATAAAAGAAGGGATTTTTTACGTAAGTTAGGATTTACACTCGCTGCAGGTTTAACTGCATCCTCAACAATTTCGGCAAATATTATACATTCTGATCTGGATATGACCATAACTCCTGATCAAAAGGCATTTATGCATCATTATGAGAAGTGGATGGATGAGTTTATTGACGTAATTAAGATCCAAAAAGTAGATCCTGAGAACGTAGAGAACAACCAGAACATTGTATTGCTTTCCGAACGCGCCAAGAAATGGCAAACCAAATTGCACGACTATATGAAAGATGAGAAGTTCGCGCGATACTATATGACTGTATCAGAACGCATGACCCTAGAGATTTAAATATTGTAATCCTTAAAACTTAGGATCAATATTCAGTTAACAATTTTGTTCCAATCATGGATTTCACAATCAGCCAGTATGACTTTGGCCATAGACCGGCAGTTACAATTCCAACCCCTGAATTTCTGATTCTCCTTACTGAGGAAGGTATCCGAAAACTCGTCAGCGATCACTATGATCTGCTGAGCAAGAGCAAGGTGAGCCATCTTTTCCCTCGCATTGAAGAGGCACTGGATAAGGCGAAACAACGATCATCTGATTTCTTCATTCAAATATGCGGAGGTAATGCATATTACAACAAAAGCAGAGGAAAACCGATGCTGGCTGCCAGACACTCACCTTTTGCAATAAATCAGAAAGCGCGCATAGTGTGGCTTGAATGTTATATCGAAGTGCTTTCAAAACTCGATTTACCAGAGCCTGTTATTGAGTCGTTTTGGAATTATCTTAACACCTTTTCATTTTGGATGGTAAATACAAAAGAGGAATAGATATCTTTGTAAGTCAGGAATTTTAATAAAATTGCCGATAGGCATCTACTGAATATCTTTAACCTTCTGTTTACAACCCGTCATGAAAAATGTGAAAATCGTTTTTTCGCTATTCCTATTACTGTCAATGAGTTGGAATGGCTCCTATGCAAGTAATCCGCCCGTTAAACACCCCACCCAAAGAAATCCGGCTAAGGCCCAGGTGTTTACAACTGCCAAAGACACTTCCTTACGGCTAACTCAAACCTCAGATGTAATCTTTGAGAATTTTGGACAGCCATTTGAAACTCAGGTTTGCATATTTGTTAATCCCGCAAAAAGCTTCCAAACTATAACCGGAATTGGTGGTGCCATCACAGATGCTTCCGCAGAGGTTTTCGCAAGATTGCCGGAAGAAACACAAAAAGAATTACTTACGGCTTATTACGATAAACAGAAGGGAATTGGATACAACTTTGCAAGAACCAACATGGCAAGTTGCGATTTCTCAAGTGATTCGTACGGTTATGTTACTGAAGGCGATTCTTTATTAAAGTCATTTGATATCTCACATGACAAAAAATTCCGGGTTCCACTGATCAAAAAAGCCATCCAGGCATCCGGTGGAAGCCTGCCTCTATTCATAAGTCCATGGAGCCCCCCTGCATGGATGAAAGATAATAACAGTCTCATCCATGGTGGAAAGCTACTTCGAAAGTACAATCAAACATGGGCCAATCATTACATAAAATACATTAAAGCACTTGAATCACAAGGGATTCCAGTTTGGGGACTTTCGGTTCAGAATGAACCAATGGCAAATCAGAAATGGGAATCATGCATCTATACTGCTACTGAAGAACGCGATTTTATAAAGAATTACCTGGGTCCTACCCTCCAAAAGAATGGTATGAGCGTTAAGAAACTTATTGGATGGGATCATAATCGTGATCTTATCTACCAGAGAGCCAGCGTTTTATTGGGAGATACAGGGTCGGCAAAATACATCTGGGGAATAGGATTTCACTGGTATGAAACGTGGACCGGTAGTGGAATGCAATTTGATAACCTGCGAAGGGTAAAAGAAGCCTATCCGGACAAAAACCTGATCTTCACCGAAGGATGTGTTGAGAAGTTCAATCTCGAAAGGGTTAACGACTGGACACTGGGAGAAAAGTATGGTCATTCGATTGTAAACGATTTTAATTGTGGTACGGTGGCCTGGACTGACTGGAACATTCTGCTTGATGAGAATGGTGGTCCCAATCATGTAGGAAACTTCTGTTTTGCCCCTGTTCACGCGAACACACAGACGGGAAAACTGATTTACACTAACAGCTATTTTTACATAGGGCACTTTTCAAAATTCATTAAAGCAGGAGCAAAACGGATCAGCTGTTCATCTAACCGCGACAAACTGCAGTCCACTGCCTTTATCAACACTGACGGAAAAATAATCGTTGTTGTACTCAACACCTCGGATGAAAAACTACCCTTCAGTTTGTCGTTATCCGGTAAGGCAGCGGCTGTGACCAGTCTTCCTCATTCAATCATTACACTTGTTATCTGAAAAACATATAAAAAACAGAAAACAACGGAATGAAAATAAGATCAATTTACATACTTCTGAGTATCCTTCACGGAGTGTTATACTTTAGCACAATGTCAGCAAAAGGTCAGTCGAATTATTGCTTCCCGGTACAGACAACCATCCAGAACGGCACAATTGAAGGGTTATATGATACAAAAACCAACCTTCAGTATTATTTCGGAATTCCCTTTGCAAAGCCACCCGTTGGAAAACTGCGCTGGAAGGCCCCGCAACCTTTAGCTAAATGGGAAGGGGTAAAAGAAACTAAGAAGTTCGGAGCAAGGGCGGTTCAGGGAGTTGTCTTTGGGGATATGAATTCAAGATCCAACGGGATAAACGAAGATTGTCTTTACCTGAATGTCTGGACACCTGCGACCAGAAAATCGTCCGGTCTGCCTGTTTTGGTTTACTTTTTTGGAGGTGGTTTCGTGGCTGGTGATGGCTCTGAACCAAGATATGATGGAGCTTCAATGGCGAAAAAGGGGATTGTGAGCGTAACGGTTAATTACAGATTAAATATATTCGGGTTCATGGCGCATCCGGATCTAAGTGCCGAATCACCCTATAAATCTTCAGGCAACTATGGACTTCTCGATCAGGCTGCTGCGTTAAACTGGGTAAAGAAAAACATTGCAGCCTTTGGTGGAGACCCCAATAAAATAACTATCGCCGGTGAATCAGCGGGATCAATTGCGGTAAGTCTTCTAATGTCTTCTCCAATGACAAAAGGTCTCATCGCCGGGGCAATAGGTGAAAGTGGTGCAGGAATTAATCCGACAATGGCACCTGTTCCCTTGGCTGAAGCTGAAAAACAGGGGTTGGAATTCGCTGCAAAGGCAGGGAATTACACGTTAAAACAATTTCGGGATATGAGTACACGAGAGATCTTTGAGTTGTATAATGAATCAAAAAGGTTTGGATTTCCTACAGTAATCGACGGCTATTTCCTGCCAAAAACCCTACCAGAAATCTTCAATGCAAAAGAACAGGCTCAAATTCCAATTTTAGTGGGATGGAATTCGGCCGAAATTCCGGGAATGGCCTTTATGTACGGAAAGCCTTATACAGCAGAAAATTTCACGAACCGAATCAGGATAACATACCCGAATGACTCAGAAGATGTTCTTGGTCTCTATCCTCATGCGACTGCAAAGGAGGTTGAACTGTCAGCCACAGCACTGGCTTCAGAAAGGTTTATTTCGTACAGTACCTGGAAATGGTTTGATCTTCAGCGCAAAAACAGTTCACAAAATGTTTACAGATACCTGTTCAGTAAACTGAGACCACCGTTGACTGATCAAACACTCGCTCCGGGCCTGGCGGGAGGGACACTCAGAAAAGGTAACAACCAACCAAAGATGCCGGAACCTATAGGTGCTCCACATGCCTGTGAAATAGAATATTGCATGGGAAATCTCGGTTTGATAGGGGAATATGTGTGGACAGCTGACGACTATAAGGTATCGGAAACCATAGAGAACTTCTTTGCCAACTTTATTAAAACAGGGAATCCAAATGGTACAGGCTTACCGGAGTGGCCTGCTGCCGGGCCTGATGACTCCAACCCACCGGTAATGAATATTGATACCGAATCAAAAGTGGTTAAAGCTGAAACTGACTGCCGGTTTTTGTTCCATGATAAATACTATAAGAATAAATAACAGGTAATTATGAATTCACTTCTCACAGCATTTCAGATAGAATCATACCGGGAAAACGGGTACCTGCTCATCGAAAATTTCCTCAATGAATCCGAACTTACTTTTTGGAGGGAGGCGGTTACTGAAGCTATGGAAGAGCGCCAGGGGCGTAAAATGCCGGGTAGTGACGTCATGGTCGGTGGGGATGACGGAATTAACAAAGACAGCGATTATTTTGCACGGGTTTTTGACCAGATGTTGAACCTGTGGCAAACAAACGATAAGATTAAGCAAATAATGCTCGACAATAAATTGGGAAAGATGGTTGCTGACCTGGCCGGATGGGAAGGGACAAGGATATGGCATGACCAGGCACTTGTTAAACGACCATGGGCAAACCCAACCTCATGGCATCTGGATACACCTTTCTGGTCTTTTAGCGACAGAAGGGCATTATCTGTTTGGGTTGCCCTCGATGATGCAACACTTGAAAATGGATGTCTCTATTTTATTCCGGGATCGTTTAATTCCACCACATTCGAAAACCCCGGTATCGGAAAAAATATGGATGCCATATTTGATTTCTATCCTCAGTTTATACATTCAAAATCAGTCGCAGTACCAATGAAAGCAGGAAGTTGTTCTTTTCACAACGGGTTGACAATACACGGAGCAGGGGCCAATATGACTAATGGTTTTAGGCGTGCAATGACCTGCGCGTATATGCCTGACGGGGCAACGTTTAACGGAATTAAAAATATCCTGACAGACGACCAGGTTTCGAAGCTTCAAATCGGCGACAAACTTTGTGATGACTCCCAAAACCCACTAATCTACTCCAGGACTTAAGCTAAAAATTTTATGAAACTATTAATCCTCTGTCCCCAATGGGGCCTTGAAAACCTCACCACAGAAGAATTTTTTATAAAGGTTAAAGAGGGTGGATATGATGGTGTCGATACGTGGCTGCCTGAAGATCCCTATGAAAGAAAGCAGTTTGTCCGGCTTTTGAACCAATATCAATTAAAGATTGTAAGCCATCAGCATCAGGCAAAAGGAGATGACATTGATACATTTTGCAAATCATTGGAATATTATTTAAATCTGTCGCTCGAATGTGATCCGCTGTTGATCAACTCACATTCCGGCAGGGATTATTTTTCCCTGGATGATCAGCTCAGGGTCATCGATACTGTTGAAGATTTTTCAGTGAAAAATAGAATCACAGTTGCCCACGAAACACACCGAGGCAGAATAGGTTTTAGCCCTTACAATGCAAGTGAATTGTTCAGGCTGAGACCGGAAATGAAAATTACTGCCGATTTCTCACATTGGACCTGTGTTACTGAAAGCT
>CAINLJ010000077.1 GCA_903850335.1 uncultured Bacteroidia bacterium
GTTGGCGGTTACGACCGAAACGCTGGTCACAGTACCGGTACCCCCTCCGGCAGCTGGTGTTGCAAAAGTCCCGTCTCCGCGTAAATAGGTAGTTGTATTATTGGGAGGTGTCGGCACCATGCCCCCCACCGTAGCTGTCATTGTAGCATTGTCCAGCTGAAACCTTGTCCCTGCTGCTACTGGAGTATAATATAGGTGTGTGCCATCGTTTTCAATCGCACCCGCCACCGTTGCGCCTCCCGCCAATAACGTACCACTACCAATAACCAATGAAGGTACTCCCCCAGTTGATCCACCCCCAATCATTAATCTGCCTGTTGGGGTTGCCGTTGTGCCGATACCTATCAATCCATTATTATAAATTGTTTGGGCAATACTTCCACCTGCGCTTCCAACCTTGAAATAAATGTTTGCACCCGTCGCTCCAATACCCGAAGTCGACTGCAAGGTTAAAGAAGATGTTGTTCCTGATCCTCCAATAAGGGCAGGTGAATAAGTCCCCAACCAAATATCGGCTATACCGTTGAATGAAACATTGCCATTTACGGCTAATTTAGAGGCTAATCCCTGTGCCGTTGGATCGGTGGAATATCCAACCCCGACGAATGTCCCGTTATCAAAGATTTGGCTATTTGCTAATGTTGATCCTGTTGCGCTATATTTAGGTATGTAATTGAGTGTTCCGGTACCGGAATTGTAAGCCCCCTTAGGTTGATAGGCATTTGCTGCCCTTTGCCTTGATAGGATAATTATAGACGCTGTATCTACTCCTACTACTTGATTTGCAGCTAATGTTAATCCACTAGAGGTAGCAAGGGATATAGGATAATGTCTACGCGCTTTATTTGTAGTAATCACAGTATCTGCTTCAACAGTTGTAATGAATGGCTGCCATGTTTTATCACCTCTTAGATAGTTAGCCGTTGTGCTTGTAGTCAGTAATGGTTGATATTCATGGACTGCTCGTTGCCTTGATAATATCATTGTTTGAGATGTATCTACTTTCATAGTCCCCGTTGTAGTTAAAGGACTTTGAGTTGATGCTAAACCATCTCCCATCGTTATATTTGTAACCGTTCCCGTGTTTGATGTTTTCCCATTAAATGTATTCCAATCCGTAGAACTTAAATAACCATCAGTAGATGTAGTTGCTTGAGTAATACCTATTGCCCCCGAAGAGTTATTATAGGTAATTGGAGCAGTATTTGAAAGGGAAGTTAAAGTAATATAACTACCTTTAGGCTGATAGGCGTTCGCAGCTCTTTGCCTACTCAAAACGCTAACATTAGCAGTATCTAATAACACAGTTCCGGTAGATGTAATTGCAGAACCGGATACTGTTTTTAATCCTAATCCGGTAGCAACAGAAGTAATAGAACCACCTGAAGGAGTGGCATAGGATAATTCTCCATAGGCATTACTTGTTAATACTTTGCCTACTCCATAACCCGAAGATTTAACGATTAACTTTGGAATACTTAATGAATCTGAACCTCTTATTGCAAATTTGCCATTATAATATTCTATTGCACCAGATTCAGGAGTTGTAAGGAGTGGTCCTGATGTTAGTTTAAGAGGAGCGTTACCAGAAGTTGAAGATCCTGCGGTTATATGGAGTAAAGCAGTGGGGTTTGAAGCATAACCAAGCATATCACCCCCTAATATTCCTACTTTACCAGTAGTATCCACCACCATTCCTGCAAGTCCCTTTGAATACAGCCATGTAGAAATACCTATGGGTGAATTTCCATAGTCATCACCAAGTTTAACCATACCTTGCTCATAGCGGCTAATATTTATACTTGCACCTGTCAGATTATTAGTAAAATACATTCCAAATGCGTCATTTCCATTTACTAGACCCGCAGTTTGATCAAAAGAAGCTCCTGCTAGTGTACTTTTCAAATTCAAAATAAATCTATTATAATTATACGCATTTTCAATTAAACTTGAGCCAGTATAATATAATACATTAAAAGAAGATTTAAAATAACTAGTTCCTGAAATGCCGCCTGTTAACCCTAATTCATTATAACTGTTTGAATTTATAGATGATTTAATTACTGATGTTGACAAGCCTCCTACTAAGCCTGCATTTAATGATACATAATTATATGTTCCATATTTATTCCATAGAGTACTACCATCATAATAAAATTTCGCATTATCCGTCAACTTCCCCCCGGTCGCCGCCCCGAATGGTATTCTGGTAGCGGTAAAAATTGGCTGTGCCAGCTTAGCCGAATCTTTTGCCGTTAAAAACCGATTCCAAAGGTAGGCTGACCCCTTATAGAGGTGTACCGTACTGTCAGCGGGTCGGTAGTACATCGCCGGACTAGGGATCAGGCTCAACGTCCCCGACGGAGCCGCATTCTGCCCGGAGGAGAACAGCGAACAAAACGCAAAAAATAAAAAGAGTAGTTTCTTCATAATGATATTTTAAGATAAAATGATAAAGCCGGTCTGGGGAGTTCCAAGATCAAAAACAATTGAGTCAATTAAACCTCCAACTATAACAAATTTTGGAGTGATGGATAATTCCTTATAGTCAGCCCCAACAGTAACCCATATCCTAACAACCGGGTATTGCCCATATTGATCAGACCACGTTGCACTGTAATTAAGGATCGATGGCGAAGCAATAGCGGTAAAGGCAAATATTGGTTTAATCGGCTTCGTTACTGGCGGAGCAGCCGAAATTGTAACCTGTGCATTTTGGCCGGTACTCGTATTGGGAGTGCCCTTATATTCTGAGGTAGTCAACGTAAAGGTCTGCGCCTCATAATCGAGTATTTCCAAAAGGGTAACATTTGCTTTATCAGCACATAGCTCATAAGTCGCCTCAAGTATTTCGAACTTACGCGAAGTCGGATAATTATGTTGATATACTGAGTCAAAAAGTAGATTTTCGCTTCGGATATCTCCTTTTAAATATTGTTTTGCCCGGCGATTATCTGAGGCATTTTGCGCGGTAATAAGGTCTAGTAATGATAATGGGATTGTTATTTCGGTCGTAATATAGGATTCGGTCTGGATATCCATTCCGCCAATTGACCAGATAGCCAGAAATTGCAAAAAACTATTATCTCTCACTGGAACATCGCCTCCAGTCCATTTCAGTTCCTTTTTCGCGGCTTTTGTAGAATCGTTCAGGGAAATATCGTATTGAATTCCGGATGCCTGTAATTTACCACTATCGTAAATAGTAAAGATTATATTTTTGTAAGCGGCACCCCAGTAACTCGTTCCAAAGGTATGCGAACCAACATAACCCCAGGGTTGGGGAGATCCAAACTGAACGGTTAATATTCCGGTACATGGAATTCCGTTTGTTGTAATACTGAAATTCTTCCAATCAATTGTTTGCAGGTAATTGCCTGAGGTTGGAACATTTATTGCATATATACCCGACACAAATAGTGCCGGATTCGAACTCCATCCTGAATTCGTGAGCGACCAGGTGTTACCTGAAATTGGATCATGGATACGGCATGAGATAAATAACTGAGCGCCCTCCCTTGATAGGTCAGTTATTGCAGATGTCATGGGGATGATATACGCAAAATCAAAGGAAAGCTGAATGATTTCTGCTGTGGCATTTACATTGCTTATTATTGCTTCGGCGTATCCTAAGGGGCTTATATAGGGCGATATCGGCGCGACTGTAAAATAAGTTGCATCAAGGCCCGATTTGATCATTCGCACATTTACGTGAGTGGTCCATCCGTCGGGTGGTAAAAATGGATTTTCGCCCCAGTTTGATTCTGCTTTCGGTACAATTGATGTCTTGGTTAAGTATGTTTCAGCAATGGTTAGTATGCGGTTTGGTGTTGCCATTGTGAGTGCCAATGGGCTCCCTGTGGGCCACGCGTCCGAGGCGCCATAGCGCCCCAGGGTTAACGGTGTAATCGGCGGGATCACTGCAAAGGTATTGGCCGTATCGGAATCGTAAACCATTCGTGCACTTTCACGATCCCTCATTCCCCGGATTAACCAAACACCCTGTTGTTGGGTAATATCCGCGTCGAAATGCGAAAGAATATCCACAATAACATCATAGCAGGTCATTCCCCGGTATATCTCCGGATTTGACTGTAACTCTGATAAAATAGACCTATCCGATGCCTGTCGGGTCTCCTGTATTGATATAGCAATATGGTACCCTAGTTTCAGCCCGGTATTTACAAGGCAGTTACTTAGCGTTGACAATAAGGTATCGCTTGTTACTCCAGGGAATGGAATAAAAGGGTAGTTTTTCAGAATTCCCAACTGATCGGTAGCTGTGAAACTAACCGTTACCGGTGCCGGTGAATAGGGTTCCTGGTATTCTTCCGGTAAAATAAATCCTTGCCACACTACTGTATCAGAATCATCGACTAATTCAATGAGCCAGTCGCGACTATTAAGTGTATATAACTCAATAAATTCGAAATCTGACACTGCCCGGATCGAGAAATCGAGCGACGTTCCCCGGATAGTACCGGCACTATCTTTTTTTAGCTTAAACGGATTTGAAGGAACATTACGGTCGATTTGTGGACCAGTATAACCGTCCCTCGAAATTCGAACTTTCCAGTTCTTTCCGAAAGGAATTGATTTTCCGTGGAGTTCGTATTTTAAACCGTATGCCATGTTTTTAATAATATCGAATAGTTGAGACGCCTTATGAACCCATTTTTACGTTAGGTTGCGACTGACACCCGCGTATTTTCTTTTGTGAGGGCTGTTGATAGCCCTTTTGAATCAGCCGACAGTGTTCCATTTACGGTAACATTAATGTTTTGAGTTGCCGAAGCGGCGACAGCAGAACGTGTATCGTAATTATAATTACCACTCCCATCAGTACCCGATGAGCTATTTCCTCCGGATCCGGATACCGTATCGCCAATTGCATTATTGGCCATTTGGCCTAAAGCGACCAGGGCAATACCCGCCGCCAAGGCGGCCCAGGGATTTTTTAGTAATCCTTTAAGCGCAATTCCTGCAACCCCAAAGGCAATCATTTGCTTACCGACTGTTGTTGCAAGATCGGCCATAGCTTTGGTAATAAATGTTCCAAACCCGGCCATTGAATCTTTCCCGCTTAACATATTGCCTAAAAACGTTCCGAACGAATCTCCTGCACTCGCTAATGAGCCGGAAAGATCAATCGTATCTTTTTTGACATCTTCAGCCAATGTTTTAAACATAGCTCGGATATTTGCTGCTTTCGTTTCCAAAGAATCGGCGCTACCCAACATGAGTCCCAAGGTGTCGGGAGTTGTTAATTTAGCGCCTTCCATTGGTTTATTACCATCCAAAACCAATTTGTTATCTGCTTTACGGGCGGCAATGTTTTTAGCAATTAAAGCGGCCTCCTGTGCGGCAATTTCTTTATTAACTCCTTTCATTTCGCGGGCTAGTGCTTTCTGAGCTTCGGCAGATTCCTGGTCAATGGCGAATACTTTAGCTTTTGCATCTTCCAGTTTAGTTAATTCGTCTCCCATGTTTTTATGCATGGCTGAATCTTGCATCGCAATATCACGACGGCCAACGGCAATATGTTTTTCTTCGGCGTAGTAATCAATGATCAATGCTTTTGATTCGGCTAACATGCGTTTTTTTTCCTGAGCATCAACACCTTCCTGTTTTGCATCGTTGCGTAATTCAGCTGATTTTGCCAATCGCTGTGCCTGAATCACAATATTATCGCGCTCTTCTTTATTAAGTGCCTGCGTCATTTTAGCCAGGTCGCCTGCCGCACCGGCTTCATCTACCATCTCTTTACCAATTCCGGAAAATACGCCACTTAGTGCGGCTCCCGCGCCTTTGAAATCAAGCGTAAAAAGCTTCCACATTCCCTCACCCAGGGTTGACAACCGATCTTTTAAAACATTTATGACCGCCCCGATTTCGGCAAATGCAACTTTTATCTTTGCCGCACCCTCGCGGGTCGAAGTAAAATAAGCAACCAGCGACCCCAGCACAACGACCAAGGCGCCAATTCCGGTCGAAATAAGAGCAACCTTGAAGATCTGCATTGCAACTGTCCCAAAACCAGTCGCGACGGTTACGGCTGTTTGCGCAGTTGCGAGTGAGCCTTGTGCAATTGCTAAAGCGGCAGCGGATCCGGCGGCCTCAAGTTCGGCGACACTTAGCGCTTCGGCTGAAATTCCGGCTGTCGCCTGCGCTAAGGCTAAACGTTCGTTTGATAACGCTGCGGCTGATTCTGCGGCGGCTACAGCAGTAGTGGCTATAGCCAATTGAGCGCTGGCAGTTGCAAAGGCCGTCCCTCCGGCGGCGGCTGTTGAAAAAGCGGTCAATAATCCATTAAATAATAAACTTACCTTATCGGCTGATTTTCCGATTGTACCCATGCTGGTACCGAAAAGGCCTGCCAATGAATCTAAATGACCACCAATGTCATCCTTCATGACCTTCGTAGCCTTTGTCGCCTGATCAACCTCCTGTCGATACGGTTTCGTATCGCCCGACATCAGTACTTTAAGGTTCTTTGTTGCCATAATTCCGGGTATTTAAAAAATCAATTGATGCCTTATTTATAGCGATCATGGTTTCGGTATTAAATTCTTCAGTTTCGGGCTCTGTGTTATCGTTATAGTTTCGCCACATTTGATCAGGGCGTATCCGATCCTCCTCCCTTAACTGGATATTTAATAGTTCGTTTGTAGATAGGCGAATAATATTAAATAGGAATTCATAATGTTCGTTTTTGGTCCTACTCAGGCCGCGAAGTGCATCCCATAGATAACGACATTGGCAACGACCAAAATCAGCGCAATTCCAACCTATTTCACCCAGGACAATCTGACGAAGCTGGCGAACAGAGACCGGATCGACTTCTTTTTTTTTTCGGGTTTCGGTTCCTCTTTTTTTGCGCTAACCCCGTAACTATCGCCAATATATTGCTTAATGAAAATCAATACAAACTCAGTCATTACCGACGGCTTACACATGCGCTTGAATTCCAGAAAATCGAGTTCAAAGGATTTACCGTCAATTTCGGCTCCTTCGCGAACTGCGCAATATAACCAGATCAACATGGCACGGGTTGAAACTCCACCCTTTCCAGCCGATTCGGCTGATTCAATTTCGAATTGCCCAAGTTTTTTACCCGACATCTGCTCCCAGGCTTCGGCGGTATTCATGTTAATTTCGACAAGGAAGGTAATCCCGTCAATTTTTATAAAATCTTTGTTCATAGGTAGTTGTATTATTCATAAAATAAGAGCATTGTTTAAATGCCCTTATTTTATACAGTTACGCCATAGTGAAGGTTGGAGTCCTGAACGATATCACATTTGGCCGTATAGGTGGCCTTTCCGGTCGAACCACTTTTTTCGCTTAAACTCAAAATAAGAAGATTCCCGGTCACTTCGGGGTCTGTGGATACGCCCATTCCATAAACAAAAGCAACAGGTGCGGCCGCCTTATAAGCCGTACGAAGACCGGACCAATCGATGTGTGAAGCCGCATCGCCAGTGGCATTAATGCAAATAATACCTGAGATTGTAAACGACTCATCAAATCCAATGATTTCAATCATTTCAACCCCTGCATCTTCTTTGATGAGTGATTTTTCAACCTTTGCGGCTGAGTCCCAGTTAACCTCGGTTACGCCGGCATAAAATTTGGTACCTGTTTTTAAGGTGATCGCCTTCCCATTAATTCGATTCATTATTTTATCTATTTTTGGTTTGTACTGTAAAAGTTATTTTATCGTAATACTTCTTTTTTTCATCATCCCAGGTGGTACCCTGGGTTCCTTTTAGTTCGATATCCTCAATGATTGTCCCCAGTATTTCACCTTCGCAGGTTAATATTTCTGTAATTACAGTGTCGATAATCGGGTCAATATCTTCCTGAGAGTCGCCAATTATAATCACAGCGACATTGTAGACCATGGCGTATATTTCCGTCTTATCGCGTAGCGTATCGATAATATTTTCCTGATGAATTACAAAAACACCATCAGGTAAGATATCGCTTTCGACAATTGGCGAGTAACTATTTACATGTGGTTCTAAAATCGACTGGATGGCCTCTGTTATCATTGAAATCCGTATTTAGCTGATAAATCGTCAATAATTTTGTTCAAATCCTGTTCGGCGACGCTTAAGGCAGATTCAAAGGATGAATCGATAGCTCTGTCAAAGAATCGATTCGGCCTGATTCCTCCCCGCCACGACTGAGAAACCTTTCGGCGACCTTTGATAAATAAGTGGCCGGGGTCCCGGTTAGCTAAGGTTCCGTAATTTTGCCAGTAAGCCAGGTAAAACGCATCCCATTTCTTACCCCGGCGGTTTACGTAAAACATTCGTTTCCCGAAAATCCCAACTAAGATGTTTGGATTATCTGAATTGGTTAATGCTTTTGATGCAACAATGGGTTTTAAAGCCTTAATTGAGGCTGGCATTTGATTAACGATCTCCTTTTTTAGCACATTAGATCCCTTCATCAGCGATTGAATTGCTGTTTTGTTGAGCTCTTTGGGGTGCTCGGTTAAAAAATCGGTTAATTGATCGATGCCTTGTATTGTTGTCATTTTATTACTCATCAAAGCGTTGACATTCTATTTTCATCCAAATACGATCCCGTGCGATGTTTAAGATGTTCCAAAAGTCTCCTTCGAGATTTAAACGCATTGTGCGTACTAAGTCGGGCCTGAAATGGGTTGTAAACGTTGTCGTTACCGGTGCAATAAAGGCGACAGTTGAAAAAGATTCGGTAACCGCATTGTCGGTTTGAGTGGCAAAAAACGAAAAGCTATCAACCCAATCAGCGATAACCTGACCCTTTGAAGTTTTGGATTGTGTTTTCGTTTGTGCCGTCACATAATGATCCATTTCGCCGATATTTACACGATTGGGCATCGGAATGATTTTAAGAGATTTTCGGAAACAGACGTTTTTTCATCCACACCATCCGCCGGATTGGTATATAACTGCGCCGCGCGTAATGCAACTGCGTTTTTAATCACTTCGGGAAAATCGACGTGACCGGTTGCAGTTCCGCCCCATCCTGCGGCGTAGGTGATCACAATACAATCTTTTCTCCTGGTATCAATATCGACAAATGTGAACGCGTCATTTAGGTATACAATCGTCGAATACTCCTCCTTTAAAATGAAGTAATCGGATAAGGTAATTTCAATGAGTACGCCCGATGTATTGTAATATTCAACCTTTATAATCGAAATTACAGGTCCCTTATCAATCGAAAAATAACGGTGGTGAAACGAAGAACCGGGTGTAAATACATAAGCATCCTGTATTACCATCAGATCAGAAAACGAACGATTGACATAGTATCCACAATAGGCCTGAAGTATCGCATAATTAATCTGTCTACCAGTAAACCCACAAGCCCAATCAGTTGCGGCAATGATTAATGATTGCAAATACAAATCATGAGCCGTGTGTGTGATGCGGAGCTGACTTTTTAAGAAATCAATGTCACAAGGATATAGTTCTGAAGGAGTAAGTGTACGGTATTTCATTTCGTAGGTTTTTTCAGAGCAAATTAGGCAACTGGAGTATTCACGAATTCACGAATAGATTCGGCTGATTTTTTACTGATCCCTTTAATTCCGGCGATTGCATTTCCAGCCTCAATAATCTGATCAATTGATATATAACCATTCTCAAAAAGTATGGCACGGGTTGGAAGATTTACAGGAAGAGGGTTTACCTCTTGTTTATCTTCTCCAGGGAATAGAATTACATGACCTGAATTAATCAATTTCTCAACATGGTCCGTTTCAAGTTCGGCCTGATCACCGGCGAAATATGCGAATTCTGGATGTGGCTTAAGCCACTTAATTTTTAGTGTTTCCATTTTAATGTTTTGTTAAAGCCCGGCACCGGAAGGCACCGGGCTTACCTCAATCTAACTAACCAACTAACTACCTATGCTCAGAAAAGAATTATACGGTTAATGCATCCTTCATGGCGGAGAAGGATTCTGGATGTCCAACTGCAACATCGGCAAATGTGTGAACAGTGATTTCAATATCTCCCTGTTTTTTCAAGGAATATGGATCGACTGTTACATCGAGACCGCCCCATTCGCCAATCATAAGATCAGCCCAATTTCCAAATATGATCGCTGAACAAACAGCTCCTGAGGTTCCTTTAACCAAGGTCGAAGGACATGCATTGGTTACCCCGCAATTGTAACCATTAACCTGATTTCCGTTCCAGATGAACGGTGATGCAACACCGGCGGCGGTAAGTGTTTGTTTCAATTTACCGCGAACTTTCGAATTGGTTAAATAACCCAATGTGCCTAAATCGGCATTCGAATTGGCAACAGCACTCTCCAGATCAACGATATTTCCCCAGGTCGGAATCAGACCATTGGTACCACCGGCAACTGATCCGATGGATGCGGTATTTAAAATACCGGTTGGGTCGCCTGTCCCGGTACCATTAATGACCGCGGTGAGAATTGCTAATGCATTGGCAGTAATCAGACCATTACGAACCCAATTCTCAACATCTATTGAACTCTGATTAAGCAACTCCTTAGAGAATGCTCCAGTTGCAGTTAACCGCTTTGCAGTCATGATTATTTTGGTCATTGCTGCTTTGGCTGTACTCACCGAGGTACCCTCACCTGCCCAGGTTGCAGCGAATAAACCGCCACGAACAATCGGCAATTGGCCGTTTAATCCAGTTAAATAACTCGCACCCATTTGTGGGAGGATCAATGCATTTTTCAAAGCGTCGATGTATTTAATCGGCAAAATATTGGTAAGGTTTCCACCATCTCCAGCGGTGGTGATATTCTGCCCTGTCGATGCACGTTGTAATACTTTTTTCGGGATTACAAAACCTTTGGGAGTCTCCTTAACCTCTGAATCAAGCTCGCGAACACCTTCCTCATTCATCTCCTTTTCGAGACCGGTTAAATTACCGGATAATGATTCACGGAAAAACTTAACAAAGCGGAAATCTCCAATTTCGCGCTCTTCCCTTGGACTAATCTCACGACCACCTGCGCCGGCCATACTCAATAACATCGCTTCCCGCTTCTATTCGCGAGATATTTCACTGTTTAACGACTCAATGGCCGCCATTTGCGTGTCGAACAAAGTTTTTTGCTCGGCGGTTAATTCAGCAACTTCAAGGAGTGGTTTAATTTCGGCCTCCAGGGTTGCCCGCTGTTGTTTTAACAAATCGGATTTTTTCATTTTGAAAATAATTATTGATTAATACTGCCCGATGGGGCCTAGCTTTTACTGCTCAATACGCGATTTAATCGTTCAATATGTTCGCGTAATACTACATTCTCACAAAGAAGAGCTCTGATTTCGTCAGGAGTTTTATTAAAAATCTCCACATCTTTCCCATGCAGCAAGTCAAGCACATCCCTGACGCTCATGTTTTCGATTTGAGACAACCTGTATTTATGACCCAATTGCTGTCTGACATAGGATAAAGCACCAGCTGCTTCATTTCGCATCGATCGCACCTGGGCATTACGGTTTGATGGAATATTTACGATCGAATACTCAAGTAACTCACGTTCACCGTAATAATAAGTTTCATTGACACCGCCTAAAGCTTCGTCGCCCTGTCCATATTGACCTTCTTCTAGCTCTATAAAACCCACTGAAGTGCTCTTAAGAGTTCCAAAAAGAACTTTGCGAAATATCTTTTCAGCCAACTCGTTAATCTCGGCAGGCTCGAATGTTGTAAGACCAATAAGCCGCCCCTTTTCGATGGTTACAATCCCTTTCCCGATTACAAAATCAGGATCCGGCTCATCGCACATTCCACCTCCCATCACATTGTGCATATAGCCAACGATTCCGTTTTGGGAATATGGTTCGAGATCCCAGCCGTCGGAGCTTAAAACAGTGCAGTGCCGATCTTTGGATCCGTCTGAAATCACAAAAGGAATTGTTCTTGTCTCTTCGACATTTTTAGGGATTTCGCGAACCTGCCCGAAGGCGTAATTTTTTGTTTTCATTTTATTTGATATTAGGATCTGATTCTTTAGGAGGAGCTATCGGTTTTCCTACAATATTTTGCGGCGTTCTTAATTTATCCCCTCCTGGAATTGGAGGTCTGTTTTCAACAGCTCTTCCTTCATCGGGCGTTATAATTCCACCGTTAACCATTGTAGTTATGTAGGCAGATCGGGCGGCCATATCTCCACGGGCCAAACCGTCCATATCAAATTTTACATTTATTTGGTTGCGCCGCTCGGGTGGAAACATTTTAAATTCCCACTCTTTCTCTTGTCTGGTGATCAGGCCGCGAAGCGAGTATTTAATAAATTGAAGGTCCTGGTGTTCAATATTTGAAAAGGTCGCTCGGGAAAGATCATGAAGCAAATGAGCCGGAATATTATACCACCGGGCAATATCAGCAATAGAAAACTGACGGGTTGCAATAAATTGAGCATCCTCCATACTCATGGTTAATTGCTTATAAGTCATTCCGGGCTGAAGTACCGGGGTACCATGGTCACTACCTATACCCGAATGTTCTTCGTCGTATTTTTCGCGCCATTTAGCGTATTCGGTATATGACTTAAACCCTTGTTGAGTTTCGATAACCGCTTTGTGATTACCACCTTTGCGGAAAAACTCCCCCCCGTAGTTTTCGGCACTCAAAGCCAGGCCAATATTATCCTTTGCCAGGCGAATTGGGGAGCGCCCGATAATTCCATCGCTCGAAAAAAGCTTGTAATGAATAACGTCGGTAGCGAAGAAATTCTGGTTAATGCCGAAAAGAACATCGTTAATGACATAATAGAGCAAACCGTTTTTCATTCGAATCTGAACACCTGAGTAGTTTACCGGTAATAATTTAACCGGATTTCCTTTACGATCGCGATATATTACGGCCACTGCATTACCCCGCAACTGAAGCGAGGCGTTCATTAGCTCATGAAAGTCGAACCCTGTCATGTATTCGTTTGGAAATTCAAGCAACGAATTAACCGGATCATCATAGAGCGTGGCATAGGATCCGTCTTTTTCTTGAGAAATAATAGTTTTAGGAAGTGAAGCCGGTATTTCTGACAGTAAGCGAACAGCACACCAAACAGCCGATAACTTTAGTGCAGTTTCTGCATTAACCGCTACTCCAGAGGTAGAGTAACCCCCTATGTCGCGAAGGGCTTCTTTTAGCACTTCATCCATATAACCACGGACGGCGGGCTGCTTAACTACTTTTAATCCTATTTTGCTTAAAAACGACATATCGGAGCAATTGATTACGAATCAAAGTTCCGATATTATTAACTTAATCTGGGGGAATAAAGTTCCCTTTCTGCATGGTCAATTATGAACGTATTAAAACAATCAATATAAAGTAATTAACATACTGTCAACATCCGTAAAATTCAGGAATATTTTTCTTAAGGGCATAAATAAATGATTTTGGCGGCGTAAAACAGCCATATTTCATCTAAAATAAATCAAAATATATCTTGATAGTTGTATAAATACAACTATCTTTGTAATGTCAATTAAAAATAACAGCAACATGAAGACGTGGAAGGTAAAAGAGATCATCGAGTACATCACCAATGACGGCTGGTATTTTTTTCGACAAAAAGGCAGTCACCGGCAATTCAGACACCTTACTAAGAGAGGAGTGGTAACTGTTCCCGGCAAATTAAGTGATGATTTATTGCCCAATACTTCGAAAAGCATATTAAAACAGGCTGGACTTTTATAAGACTGGCCTGTTCAAAAATTTAAAAATTTAAAATTTTAAAATCATGGAAAAAATAACTGTAACTGTAGAATTATCAAAGAATAATTACTCGGCATATATTGATTTATTACCCGGATGCGTATCAACCGGAAAGGCATTCGAAGAGCTTAAAAGCAATATGGAGGAAGCTGTTAATTTCCATCTGGAAACAAGTCGCGAGTTCGGAGATGATATTTCACCTGCTTTCGATTCGGATTTTGAATTGGTATTTAAATTTGATACGACCAGTTTATTGCAGCACTACAGGGGCATTTTTACCAATTCGGCATTATCACGCCTGACGGGTATTAACCAGAGGCAGTTACAGCGATATGCCTCCGGAGAAAGCAAGCCACGCCCCGCACAGGTGGAAAAAATTTCGAATGCATTTCACTCTATTGGCAAAGAATTAATGGTTGTGGAGCTATAATTTAGATATTGGTATTTTACATTTCCTCTAATTCCTTTTTAACCTCCAGCCAATAATCAATTGTTGATTTAGGGCCATCATTATTCAATGGGTTTTCGTTCGGATTAGCGCAAATTATCTGATCAACGCAGATTATTGCGGACTTAATACTTAAAAGGCTGATCATGATCTCAGCTGAAATGTAGCTATCTACATCGATAAAAATATGATAGAAGCGTTGGAAAAATTCATTTGCTTTTTCGGAAGGAGTCATTTTAATTGAATTTTTTTGGTCCACGCGCGCATTGGAGTCATGCCCGGACTTATTTAAGGTTAATTCCGTATCGATTGGCCTAAATATCAGTGTGCGCATCATCCATCTTACCGCAAGCTCCTGCCTATCTTCGTTATGATATATCCCATCTAAAATAACTCCGGTCGTTTCGGGCACCAGGACAAAACCATCCCGCTCAAGATCATTATAATATCTCTTTTGCTTCTTCTTTGCCATATTCGAATCCGTTGATAAGATTTCTCAGATGATTAAGACGCTCGTACTGATTTTGTCTTACCCTGATTTGTCTGTCTGATTTAGCAGTTGGATTTCTCGCGTTATTGGCCATTGAGTTCCGACACCGCTTAATTTTAGCCGTAATTGCCGACTGGAGTAAGATTAGTTCAGTTTCATTAAAATCAATTTTCATTTATCTTTAAGTTTTTTAAAGGTTTCAAAATTTTTATATCTAAACTTTCCAGTACTTGCATGGTACTCATTGTTTAATTTGTCAAAGGCTGCCTGGTGCGTGATTGGTGCTTGAATACCTTGTGCCAATTTTAGTTCCTCCCAAAAAAGATTTACAAAGCCCATGGGTGAAATCATCCTGAAAATTCGCGACTGATTAGTTTTAGATTGATCCATTTTATATTTTAAAAAAGGTTAAGTCGCCCGACATAACTGTCGAAGCTCCGAATAATTTGGTTTGCCATTCCCCGACGGCATTCGCCAGGGCAACAATCCCATCTATCTTCTCCCGGCTTTTTCGTTTGTCGGCTTTGATGTTTTCATTTTGGTCTGAAATAATTTGAACATTACTAAACATCCAACGGATGACTGGATTCTGCAACAGATCAATTTCTGTTGATGTAACCATGCGCTCAATCAATTTCACAGGTTCGCTCATTGATCGGATGCCTTGCGAATATTCATCTAGCAACTCTTCAAGTCCTAATTTTTGCAGGTTTTGAATCACTCCATGAAATGCTTTGGCGGGGTCAAACGCGAAACCTTCGCATTGGTATTGACGGATAAGGGATTCAATCTCGTCAGTTAACTGGTCGATATCGATTACATCTCCGGGCGTGATGGTGATATATCCCTGACTGGTCCAGGTGCGGTAGTCGACGCGATCCTCCTTTTCCAATACTTTCGCTTCCGGTATCCAAAAATGAAACTTTGCAACCGGCCTACCGTTGATATCCGGGAAGAAAAGAGCAAGTGCACAAATATCAACATGTGACGCAATGTCAATTCCTGCATAGCAGATTTGGCCGATCAAGTCCTCTTCGGCTGTTCCGTAATCACACATACGGATGCGTTCATCCTTTATCCAAGTCTCAGGTGCATCAACCCAAAGGTTAAGATTCTTTGTTTTGAAGTTCGCCTCCTGGCGGGGATCATTGAGTGCAGCCTTGAATTCATCGCGCATTGAATCAAGCTCCACAGATATCCCTAAATTTGGATTTGACTTATACCAAGCTGCCTCATCTTTCCAGTCATCGCTTTCGTCCAGGGTAAAAATAAACGGCAAAATATCATCCTGTTTTTTTATTCCGCGTAAAATATCAAGACAAAGCAAACGGTAGCTATAGCAGGGTAAAGTCTTGTCAGTTCCGGCGGTGGTTATAATAAAAAAAAAAGGTTGTTTACGGTTAACTGATCCCGAGCGAAGGTTGTCAAGCGTATCGTTATTTTTCCATAGGTGATATTCATCAACGATCGCGCCGCTGGAATTCGCGCCCTCAATTGAATTAGAGTCACGGCCAATCGGTTCCATTTTGCTGACTGAACTTTCGATACTGACATTTTTACGTAAAATCGTTGCACGGGATTTAAGTGCTGGAGATCGCACAATCATTTCACGTGCTTTATCGAAACATATTTTCGCTTGCTTCTCGATTGTTGCCGCCTGATAAACTTCGGCCTCATTCTCCCCATCGAAATAAAGTAAATAGTTTGCTATTGCCGCTGCAAATGTTGTTTTCCCGTTCTTTTTAGCGATTTCGGTATAAATAAACCGAAACCGACGGGTCTTATTTGCTCTTTTCCAACCAAAAGCAAGGTAAATGATAAGCGCCTGCCAGTCCTCGCACTCAAACGGCACCCATTTAACCTTATCCGGGCAGTGGTTGAGCACCTGAAAAAAAGCAAAAACACGTTCTGCAGCTTGTTTATCAAAGTATAATCCGCGCTCTGGGGCAGTAATTAGGTCATTTAAATGCCTTTCAACTGCCATTTTAATAGTTGAACAGACCAGTTTTTTGCCGGATTGGACCTGTTTAATATACTTTTCTGCGAGTTTTACAGTCATTATTTAAAGAGTTCTAATTGGGTGACTGTTCCTTTTCTTTTATAGGCCTGTTCTTGCTCTCTCATTTTAGCAACACGGTCTTTTTGAAATTTTTCCCAGCACTTATCCCGTAAATGCAGGTAATTTATTCTACAATTTTGACAGTGCCATTCAATTTTGTAATGAGCCGGATATATTTTCCCGCAATCAATGCAATGACGTTTTTGGGTCGAGTAAGGACAGAATATTCCTAACATAGTGAATCCTCCAAGATCGGGATCCACACATTCAGTGGAGTCTTTATAAGGTATTTCTTCCCTGAACCTAATATTATCCCACCAGACGTTTGCTTCCTTTACCGTGGGTTCCGGTATACGGTAATCAAGCCCCCAATCTTCTTTACTAGCCTTTGCGGCCTCAGTAAATGATTCAAATATTCTTACCATGTTATTAATCTTCTAAGGTTAATTCCGAATCTTCTATCCCTGCCAAATCTAATATACTTGCAACTAATGCAATTGCAATATTTTTTCAAATTTTCACCCTTTGAATTAGTAAGTTCGTGTAACGGAACTATTGGAATAATAATTGGTCTACCTCCAGGAATTGTTGCCATTTTATTTTTATGAGTTAAACTGTTCGAATAATTTCTGCAATGGATCCTTCTCTTGTTCTTTTTCAGCTTTTAATTTCATCCTGGAGACTGGGGAAAAACCAAAATCACTTCCAATCCTTACGGTTATCTCAATCATTTCACGATAAAGTTTGATATGCGGATTAGGGATCGTTGATTTCAGGTATGCAATTTCGTCAACTATCTCATATGTTTTGATAAACATTTCCTTTTTCATCTCCCTGATGCAGTCAAAAAGTATATCCATACTACTTGCATAGACAACTAACTGCTCAATATCCATATCGGTAAGTAATTTGAGCTTAATAAGCTGATTAGCCTTTTGAACGAAAATATCTTTAGCTCTTTTTGATTTCAGTACTTTGAAATTTTTTAAATCAACAATTTGAGAAATCTCGTTTATCTTTTCAGCTTCCAGTTCCCCTTTCATTCTGCACTTCTGATTCGTTCCTCTTAATACTTTTAATTGGTCCGGTATTGGCTTCCTACCTCTTCCCATTTTACTCAATTTAGCACGCGTTAACGAATAGGTTGGGTGCGGTCGTGGGGAGCTCATCCCATAGAGATTTTACCCGCCCACCCATCTGCTTAATATCTAACATTATACCCCTATCCTGATTAATCTTAACTCTCATTTTATTTTTATTTTATTTAACATATATTCCTATGTCTGTAAATTAGATATACACATCCACTGATAATCAGGAACATTACATTAATATTCAATTATTATTATTATTTGAGGCCTTTGTAATAGCGCATCCAATTGCAGCAATAGCCTTTGCGGCCTCGTTGTTTGTCTCACTTAAACGCCTCAAATAACCCTCTGTTGTAGACTGACTTTTATGCCCTAACATTTGCTGTATACCAGACAACGGAACGCCATTAAGGAAGGCGATCATTGCGGCGGTATGCCTGAACGAATGAGCAGTGAACTCCTTACCAGTTATGCCTACTTGTTTCATCGCCTCAATACATATACGACTAATTGTTTTAGTAGTAAGACGACGACCGGGCAACGACCCAACACTTAAGAATAATGGGTTCGTATTCGGAGTAAGCATAGCATGAGTCATATATGACGCAATTGGCGAAAACACTTCTTTAGTAATGGGAATAGGAGTACTCTTAGATAGTCGCCCTTTGCGCCTAAGACGCATTCGATACATACCGTGCAAGTCATCAATATCAGATCTATCAATGCGGGTAACCTCAATACACCTGGCGCCCGTATTAAGCATAAGGTTAACTATCGCATAATCCCGTAAGTTTCTTTCGGTTACTGTAGGCATTGACATTAATATACTGACTACCTGATTAATATTTAGTACTCCACGTACAGAACTACTCTCCTCCTTAGACCACTTAATGCCAGCGGTGAAGTCACTGCAAATACCTTTCTTATCCATCCATTTAGATAATATCTTAATTACAGCCAAATAGCCATATATCGTCGTTTCCCTGTGCCCTGATTTGGTCAGGTATTTTTTATAAGCAATAACGCGTTCTAGTGTCGGATTGGAGATATCGCCATTCTGAACCATCCACGTAATCCATAGATTAAGTTTACGTTGATAGGTATTGAGGGTATCATTGTTGCAGTCTCGCTCTGAGAGCATCTCGGTAATCAATAGATTGATTGGTTTAACTATGTTCATTTGAAATGTGTTTTATCTTTTCCTGATTTCTTACTATGACACTGGCGACACAATGGTTGCCAGTTTTTTTTATCCCATGGATCCGGGCAAATATCCTTAGGTATAATATGATCCGTCACCTTAGAAGGAATTAGTAACCCACTCTTTTCACATGCTATACATAACGGATTGTCTTCCAAAAATCGTTCGCTTGATTTTCGCCAGGCGTTGTTATGATAAAAAGAATCCCGTTCTCTGTTTGTGATTCCAGATTTTGTAATTGGTACCCAGGGCCGCATTAATCGTTTAGGTCTTACTGGCATTTTATATGATTTAATTTATCAAAATCAAGATGCCGGGAAATACAATAATTTTCGTAAGCGTCATTAATATGGATTTTTAAGTCTATATTTCTTAGGCCGTGAATGACTGTTGAATGATCGCGATTAACTACACGACCAATTGAATTTAGACTTGTATTTGGGTATAGTTGTTTTGCAACTTTGAAATAAACTTGCCGGGCTATACAGACTTCGCCAAGTCGAGTAATTGAAGTTAACGCCCGGTATGTTACTCCGAAATATTCACTTATTTCACGTGCCAGGGTTATTAATGACTCACGAGTCGCATCGATCGTTAAAGGGATATTTCGATATTCGACCGGACGCCCTTCGGTGAGCGCTCTTTTTATACCAAACGACATACCTGAGGTAATTCCAAAATCCTGATAAACTACTGTTTTATTCGCTAATTTACCCCACAATAAACCAATCTCAATACCGGTCATTCGTTGTTCTGCAATTTCTTCATTCAGGACCTGAGTATAGAGCAAATGCGAGGCAAAAGGAGCTTCGCCGCGCGAAATGCAGTCAGTAAGACACATTCTCGCATATTGGCTATTGCGAACCTGTTCGGATGCGCTTATTGCCTTCCACGGAGATTCAATAAGGACTAATTCCATAATTAAATTTTTGTAAAAATTAATGATTCACTTACTTGCATTTTTGCGCCTCCTTTTCGAAGCCACCCCTTGTATTCCGGAGTTTCTTCAATTTTAGCTAGTGTCCATTCCGATCCGTCGTATTCAGGTTTGCGCAATTGGCGATACTTCATAATATTCGGGAATCTTCTGCCATTTGAAGCAAACCGGTCATTATCCTCCTGGCTGTAAACTTTATCGTAATCCTGATTTTTTAATTTATCCTGAGTTGCGATCTGATAACACTTCATCCAGTACTGTACCCGTTTAACCGTAACTTTTTGACCACGGTCAAACTCATCGAGCTTTCCACGACGGAAACATTCATCAACATAATTCAACTTCCATCCGGGATAATGATTTCGCAAAGTTGCGGTGGTTTCATTCACCAGGTATTTGAATTCCTGATCTGACTCAACAACCTTTTGACCAAAATCAAAAAGAAGCCTGATAATTTCATCCTGAATGATCTCCTGAAGATGGTTTACCGGGATATTTGATATCTGCGTCTTGAAATAAATCTGATCGGCGTTCATAGCGTTGAGAATTTTGGGGTTAGGTATTTTTGTGACACCAAAGGACGCTCTAAGTCTCTTTTGCGCTTAAACCATGATACGAAATGGCTTCTCAGGTCGATTAGAGTTTTTCCTTCGATCATTTCCCGATCACGCAAATCAATAATGAATTCTTTTGCTTTTTCGGAAAGTATTTTGGTTTCGGAAGACAGTTGCATTGATTTTGATTCAAACCACATTTCAGACGAAAGGAATTCTAAGCATTCTGAATTTTTAATATTTTCGAGTTTTAAAAAATTCTTAAAATCGATAGGGTAAAATTTTTCCTTTTCAATTTCATCTTCCTTTTCATCTTCCTTTTCCTCTTCCTTTTCCTCTTCCTTTTTAGGAAGGGTTTGGCAACCCTTCGAAAGGCTTTCGAACCCTTCGAAACCATTAGCTTTAAGCCTGTTTTTTAGATCGTTAGAAAATGAGGCATATTCAGTCTTTGCAGACTTCATCATATTGGTGTTCATCGATTGGTTTTTGATCCAATTAGGCAAAAAGACGATATTGTCAAAATAGAAAGCCTTTGAAAGGCTTTCAAAGGCTTCGAAAGGCTTTTTTATTTCTTCTTTAGTCAGTCCAGTCTCATAAGCTATCCGCTTTATAGATATTTCATATACGCCTAGCATGTTCGTTTTCTCGTTCGTTAGCAGATAGAGAAATAGTAGTTTTTCTTTAGGCCCCAACTCCTCTATAAAGGCGTCAGACCAAAATTTCGTATTAACTGATCTTCGAATATCCATTTTACCTGTTTATTACTTTTCGAAATAAAATCTTATCGCTAAATGTGATAGGATGGGTTGTCACATTTTCAATACGCATTAATCGGCCTTCGCCATTGCATTTAGGACAATCAGACTGTTCGACGTCTGGTCCATTTTCCGAAAATTCAATATATAATCCTGACCCCTTGCAGTAATCGCAGATAATTAATTGACTGGAGTTGAAAATTCTATGTAATCTCGAATCAGACATAGTATTTTCTTTTTTCGCATTGCAACTGACATTTTAATGTAAGCTGCTCAAGTGTTTCATCGTCATTTAGTATCCCCGCCAATGCTTTTCGGGTATTCATAAAATTTGAAGCATTGTAAACAGACTTATATCGTTCTGCTGAATCGGTTATCACATATCTTATTCCCCTAAGTTGAAATAACTGATAATTTTTCTTTGCGATAATTTTAGATGGTTGGATCATTGAGTTTTTTTTGATTGGAAGTACCGTAAATGATAGGCACCACGAGAGCGCTAGAATAAATAGGACCCAAATGGAAATGAAAATCAAAAAATCAATTTCTAAATTTGTCATGTGAATCACTATTTTTCAGAACCGCGCCGGTATGGTATCCGGAAAATCGCGGTTTCTGCAAATTGAACTATTGTCGTGGAGAGGATGGGAGTTGAACCCATATCCACTGGATTTTACCAATTAAATTACCTCCCCCTTGGTGCCTCCAGCATCGCTATGGTCGGCGACAAACTGGAAGCGGTACAAAATATTCGAGATCACGTCAGGACTCGAACCTGAACCCTGTGGCACTACTACCCCAAAGCCTTTTTATTTTTAATGTGTAGACCGGCAAACTACATTTCAGATTTTTTACGTCTACCCTTCCGCCACGTGATCAATCCATTTATCTATTATCCCATTCGAATTTTAACAGCGTCGTTCCCATTGTCATTAAGATCAACGATGCAAATAGCTTATACCAGGATAATATGTTGGCGGCAATGTTTTCCACTAGAATATCTAACGATAATAATATCAGACAAATGGCAATGAAAATCGATAATGCCTGAAATTGTTGAGACTCCTTCATTTTCGATTACTACTTCTCGATTATCGCAATATCCTTACATATGCTGCGAATCGCCTTAATCTCATCATCGATGATGGTATTTCGAATTTCTTCCTGCATGGCCTGGGCACCTGGTGAAAGAAGTGTAAAAGCAACATCCCGGCCATCGATCTGAACGAAGGTTTCAACTTCAATCGTTTCGGGGGATCTCCCTTTGAAAATTGGGATATTCAAACTGAAGGATTTAGGAAGGTTAGAATTTACCACCTGGGCAAACTTATCTGACCGGTCACCATTTTCCTTTGCCGAACGCTCAATCATATTATTCACAGTGGCGGTGAAATTCATCAGTTCAGCAACCAGCCTCATATTATCCTCCTTAGAGGTGAAAAAGGCCCGATTCATCTTAAAGAAAAGTCCCAATTTTGTAGGTGTCCAGACTTTTCCGGTATTGATTCCAAATTCAACGAATTTCGGATAAAGCTGAAGTGTACCGATTACTTCGCCGGTATTATAATCATCGCTCTCATTAATGGTAAGAAGGATTGAAATTTCTTCCCGGTCGACCAGAATGTGACATCGTTTTTGGTTGATCTGGTCCGGTTGATCCAAACGATGGATCAGGAATTCCCTTGGTGCACCAATTGTACCCGAAATATTGATTTTTATCGGCTCTTTGATTGGAAGCTCATTGACCGCTTTTACCTCCCGAATGATCAATTCTGCTTTTTGTGTCCCCTCTGCCAGGTTGATCTGAAATTTTTCGTTTTGCATAATTAAAATTTTAAAAATGTGAATGATTAATCGTTTGTGCCTGTTTTCAGGTTAATGGTTCGCTGACCTTCATCCGGACGCATCGGGCGGGCCTCGATTAATAAGCCTTCTGAATTGTAGTAACCTACCATTCGATCATCAAAATCGACGAACTTGTAACAGTTCTCCCTGACATACTCAGCTTTGGTTTTGATGTTTTTAAGAAGCGTTGTCTTAACCGTTTTTAGTGGTTCCACCTGCAGTTTAAATGCCTTCATCGCTTCTTTCCGTTCGATCTCAATATCGTTGATCGAAATGGCTACTTCAGATAATTCATCCTTCATGCTGTTAATCTCATCGGGGGAGAATTGCTTCATATAGCCAATTTCCTCAATCTTCTCGCAATTGGCTTCGAGAAGTTGAACCCGCTGTGGTCCGGCCAATTCTAGTCCTAAAATTCTGTCCATACTGGTAAATTGTTAGTTGAAAAATTATTTAGATAAAAAATTATTTCTTTTTAGCTTCGTTCCGGCTCACATTTAGCCCCATAATAAAGGCTATGCCGAAAGCGATAAGCACCATTGGGATAATGTGCGTGTTACCGTTGGCAATCTGATAAAGACCAACATAGCCGACCACTAATAAAAGGAATGCAAGTGTTTTCATAGGTTTATTTTTTAGTAAAATCAAATTCGCGTGTGAATAAATACTTTTCAAATTCTGCTCTGAGGCAGTAGACCTGCGAGGTTGGATTATCTCGATTCAGCGGTACCCAGTTGACTTTTTCCGACATTCGGATTTCCCTGGCAAAAGCTCTGCCGTGAAGTTTTTTAACCTCAGCAAGTGTAATGGTATGCTTTATAACACCTGCCTCCTGAAGTGCCATTTTAGCCCCCAATTGTGCCGATCGAAGCATTAGGTCGCTTAACCTGTCCAGTTCGGAATATGGCGTAGTTATTAATGGCATAACTTAAATTAATTGAGTAGATACTTAGTTGATTCTGATCTCCTGGCAAGGCGTATCGATCTTGATGCGTTAACTCTTCTTACACGCTGAATATTAGTATCGTGTGATATAATCGATGGCGCCAAAATCAAAAGCATGACAATCACCTGGAGTAATTTTTTTATTTTGATCTCTAAAATATATTCCAGGTACCAGGTGTACAGCTCGATTTCGCTTTGCACATTTGTTTTATGGTGTATGTTTTTAAAGTGCACTGAAACTGTTTCCGGACTTCTTTTCATCTGAATTGCAATTTCCTTGCGTTGATACCCATTAATCATGAGTCGAACAATCTTGTCTTCAGTGACGGTTAGGGCTTTGTTCATGACGTTTTGTTTTAAATAGGTTCACCAGTCCAGGCATCCAAATGGTAGGCCCGAAAAACGGATGTAATGATATCCTGTCGTTCAATATTAATTGCAAATACACCAAGTTTCAGGTGGTTGAATTGCTGAAGCGTAGAGATCTTTCCGCGCTTCATAATAATCTCACGGGCTATGTTCTTGTCATCGGTTGAAAGTTTGCCATAGGCGCGCTTAAATGGCATTAGCTTAGTTTCCGGAGCCTTCCTGTGAGTATAGGTTCGCTTGCTTGAAATAACCGTATCAGGGTATTGTTTTTTGTTCATTGTTTTAGTTACTTTATAACTGTAATTTGATAGGACAAATATAAGCTAAAGACTATATCAATATTCGCTTTGGACTAATATTTTCATATTTACATTTAATTTATAACGATTATAAATAAAATATGGAAGCAAATTCCTTAAATGACAGAGTAAGAGAAGTTTTCAAGTATTCAAATTTGAATAATAATCAACTTGCTTATCGTATTGGAGTTGCGGCAAGCACTATTGGAGATATAATAAAGGGCGAAAAGGGGGCTGGAAAGAAAGTAATAGAAGGAATCAGCTTGAATTTTCCGCAAGTAAATTCGCTTTGGCTTATATCTGGAATAGGTAATATGTTAATTCAAGATTCTACAATAAGCACTATTAAAACTGAAAATACAATTCCATATTATCCTGAAGTCAATGTAAGTGCAGGTTTAGATTTTCTTACCAATAATGGACATAATTATTCTATTCCTATAAAGATCCCTAATGTGGACGCTCAGGCATTTATTAATGTTTTCGGTGACTCGATGTATCCTAAGTTTTGTTCAGGGGAAATAATCGGGATTAAGGAGATTCAAAAAGATTTGGTTTTTTTTGGTCATGCTTATGTTATTCAGATGATTGATGATGAAGCATATATTAAATATATTGACCAGGGTAAAGATGATGAACACTGGATCCTAAGAAGTGAAAATCCAAATTATCAACCCAAACAATTTCATCTTTCTAAAATTGTAAAAGTTTATATAATCAAAGCTGTTATCAGCAAATCAACATTATTGTAATCTAAATCAACCATTATGTATGCACTATTAGGTTTGTCAGTTTTTTTGGGTATTCCAATTTTATTAATTTATTTAGGTTTAAGTATTGGCAAGAAAGGCAAAAAGAAACGCATTGAACAATTTAGAATTAGCTATGAACATGCTTTAAATGGAACAGATCGGAAAGACGCTTTATTAAAGGGTCGGATATATTATTCATCATTACGAGCTAAAAACCGATTAACTTTATTTGATGAGCAAACGATTACAAATGACATTAATACAATGAAATCATAAAAAAACTAATCCTCTCAGGGTGCACTGGTAAAACGGCTGTACGATGGAAAAGATAAAGACCACGTAATATGCTCCAGTGACAATAAAGAAAATTACCCCTCATTTGCAATCCCAAAATCTGATATACGAAGCTTGAGTATTGTGCTGGGGGTGATAAGAATAGAATAAGTATTAAAACCACCTAAACCCTACCATGAAAACCGCCCTTATTTTAACTCTATTTTTAATTTCATTTTATGCATTTAGTCAATCAAAAGTCGATAAACTACAAGATCGTAAGAAAAATTTGAATATAAGATTAAATATTCTTCGCGACAGTTTAGACATTATTGATAAGGAAATAAAGACTGCACTTATTTCTGAGTTGGATGCAATGGATCATGTTTTTACTAATATTACAAGTTCTCACACTTACATGTATAGTGATTTGAATTTGATAAATAGATTAAAGTTGATTCCTGACTCTTCGATAGTTAAAGTAATAGATATTATTGATGGAAATCCATCATATCTTAAGGTTCAATTTGGAAGTACTATCGGTTATTTATTAGCAATTAATGTTAAGAAGTCCGATGAACTGAATAATTTCACAGAGTCTAAAAGATTGGTTTTTTTGAAACAAAAAGAAGGAAAAGATTCTATAAATTATTTGGAAGGACTAAAAAGACAAAATGAAATAGAAAACAAATGGAAACTTGATTATGAGATTCAAAAGCAAAAGCTAATCAAAAAATTTGGATTGACAGCCACAAATAGAATTTTAGACAAAGAAATTTGGATCGGAATGACTAGTGATATGGCAATAGAGAGCTGTGGCAATCCTCAAAATAATAATCGATCAGTTGGGTCGTGGGGAGTACACGAACAATGGGTTTATACTTCCCGATATTTATATTTTGAAAATGGAATATTAACAAGCTGGCAGGATTCGAATTAATTCTAACCTAAATAATAACTTATGGCAACGAAAAGAGTAGAAACACTAATCGTAAATTTTAATTCAAATATTCAAAATGAGTAACTACTCAGGTCTTTATTACAATTTTTGACAAAAATCCGCGTCGGGTTAAAATTTCTAATTTTTCCTGAACTCGCCATGGCTAGCTTGCGGGGTGAATTTCTGTTTTGTTTTCGTGTGTCAGAGTGTCGCGGGGGTA
>CAINLJ010000078.1 GCA_903850335.1 uncultured Bacteroidia bacterium
ATTCCGGTACGCTGTACCTTTGGTGCATAGCCCATCGTGTATTCTACAAATATAATCGGTGCTCTGCACCTCTGTCTCTTTGGTAACAAAACTTCTGCAAATCCCTGTTTATGAAATAAAAATTCAATTTTATACCATTCCGCACAACTTTTTCATCTGATCCCTTTTCAGCTTGACCCCTAATAAATAAAAACACAAATGGGAACTACTTTTTCAAGTGGTTCCCATTTCGTCGCTAATGAATTACTTCATTTGTGGCGTCAGGCTACGGTTATCATGGCTGGCTGCAACCTCATCTTCATAAGCTTTCGCTATCTGTTGATTATCTTTTGCAACCCATCGCTTTCGGATTCAGCTGTTTAGAACTTCATCCTCCTGCTGTCCCTTCGGCTTTCCTTGCGGTCTACCTTCCCGGACGGAGTGTTTTATTAGCACACAGAACAGTCCTTTTCTTTCGATCAGTTCTTCTTCTGTATGGAACGTACTGGCTTTTCAGTTTTTTGTTCCCCGGAAAATCCTTTAGACTTTCGTCTGTGTAATTACCGGTCTTAAACTCAACCTTCTTATGAACGACTAGCGTTATTTCCGGTCGATTGTTCGTCAGGATCACCTCCTTTCGTTCAACCTCTGACTCTTTAGTTGCGCAAACCCGAGGGTTTGAATGATCCGGTTCTTTACTCAGCTAAGAGCATCTCTCCTTCTCCACTACTTCAGAGTAACCTTTTATCGCTTACCTGATATTTCAAAGATACATTAAAAAGTACCCCTAATGCAAGTTTTTTTGGCTTTTTGTTTCAACAATGTTTCAACTTTGAATTAACCTGAATTATCAACAATTGTTCATAATTTCATGAAGCGTAATTAATAGAATATCAGCAGGATGACTAAGTATTGGTTTTATTAAACCTTGTTATTAATTTAAAAATAAATGGATTCATGAGACTTTCATCAGTTTTTAAACCCATTATACTGATTGATTTTTGAAAATATTATTCGCATTAATCGAGAAATTAAATAATAGCGAAAAAGTCTCAATTTACTTGGATCGTTAGTATGGTTTAAATTTAAATATCAAGTCTTAGTTTTCCTGTCCATTTCCCGGGGAGGCGTAAAGTTTTACATCTTCCTTTGTAATTTTTTTATTGCATAAAATGATCAGGCGTTCGATTACATTACGAAATTCGCGGATATTCCCGGTCCATTTTTGTTCCTTGAGCTCTTCAATGGCATCTGCATCAATTTCCTTTGGCGGTTGACCGTAGTCGTTACAGATTTGTTCGATAAAATGTACTGTGAGTAATGGGATATCCTCCTTACGGCTTTCCAGTGAAGGAAGGTTTATAAGAATGACACTTAGCCGGTGATAAAGGTCTTCACGAAAATTACCATTTCTGATCTCGTCCGCAAGTTCCTTATTCGTTGCGGCTATGATACGTACATTAACCTTAATTGGATTATCGCTGCCCACGCGGGTAATGATATTCTCCTGAAGCGCACGCAAGACTTTGGATTGAGCGGAAAGACTCATATCACCAATTTCATCCAGGAAAAGAGTTCCTCCGTCTGCTTGTTCAAACTTTCCTTTTCGTTGCCGGATAGCAGAGGTAAAGGCTCCTTTTTCGTGACCAAAAAGTTCACTTTCAATCAATTCAGAGGGTATTGCGGCACAGTTCACTTCGATGAAGGGCGCCTCTGAACGTAAAGAAAGTAAATGCAGTCGTCTGGCTACTAATTCTTTGCCAGTACCATTAGGGCCTGTAATCAATACTTTCGCATCAGTAGGTGCCACACGGTCGGTCATCTCCAAAACCTTTTTAATCTGTGCCGATTCACCTATTATTTCATATTGTTTGTTGATTTTTTGCTTTAATATGATCGTCTCCTTTACAAGAATTGATTTATCACCGGCATTTCTGATTGTTATTAATAACCTGTTTAAATCCAATGGCTTAACGATAAAATCAAAGGCTCCCTTTTTGATTGCCTCAACAGCAGTATCAATATTCCCATGACCGGAAATCATCACGACCGTTGTTTCGGGTTTAAGTTCAAGGATTTTTTCCAAAACTTCAATGCCATCCATTTCAGGCATTTTAATATCACACAAAATGATATCATAATCCGTGTTTTTCACCATCTCCAAACCCTGAGAACCCTGTTCAGCAACATCAACCGTATATCCTTCAAAACCAAGAATCTCTTTCAGTGTGTTGCGGATACTACGCTCATCGTCAATGACTAAAATCTTTACCATTATTTTGATTTAATGCTCGTTAGAAATTAATTGATCCATCACACCCTCTTTTAACGAGTAATGTGTATGGATCAGTTTTTTGATCTGCAATTTTCGCAGGATGAAATTAGTAAAAACGGAGGCAACCACAATCATTTCGACACGCATTTTATCCATTCCTTCCAGTTTACTCCTTGATTCATGATCCGATTTAATAAGTAACTCGTGAATTTTCCAGTAGGCCTCAAGCGGAAGTTCGGAGACATTTCTGATTTTCAGATCGGCAGGTACCTTCTCATAAATATCCATAAAGGTATCGAAGGCACCTGAGCATCCGATGAGAATGTCAGGATGATGTATATTACAGATTTTATATAATTCTTCAAGATGCAAATCAAACCAATGTTCAAATGCAACTATCTCAGATGGGGATATAGGGTCCGACATACTTATAGTTTCAAGGGCACGTGCAATGCCAATGTTAAAACTGTTTTCCCGGATAATCCCTTTGGCGTTTGCAAGAATAAATTCAATACTCCCGCCACCAATATCCACAATCAAATATTTATTTTTTATGGATTTTAATGATAAGCCAACCCCTCTGTAAATAAGGTTTGCCTCCTTTTCTCCATCTATAATCTCAATTTCCCATCCTAGCAATTCTCTTGCCTTGTCGAGAAATTCGTTCCTGTTAGCTGCTCCGCGTAAGGCTGATGTGCCAATAATTTTGACTCTGGTGACATTGTAAGATCGGATCGTTTTATCATGATTTTGCAGAGCAGTTATCCCGCGCTCTATTGCATCAGGAAGCAGTATGTTGTTGTGAATCCCTCCCCGTCCAAGTTTAACTGGAAGTTTCCGATCATAAATTGTTTCAAATGATCCGTTAGTCAGAACATTTGCAATAAGTAAGTTGCAGGTATTTGTTCCGAGATCTACTACCGCATATCGTGTCATTTGAAACATTATTTTATTGTTTTATTCACTTTTGTCTTTATTAAAACAACAAGTCCTCCGGATACTAAATCAGGATATAAACCATAGCCCCCGCCAAATATCCGGCAAGAGCCAACAATGAGAATCTTTTTAAATACCATAGGAAGCTGATTTTCTCCATCCCCATTGCAGCTACCCCGGCAGCCGAACCAATAATTAATATGCTTCCCCCTGTACCAACGCAGTAGGCAAGGAATTCCCATAAATAGTTATCGGGTGGATATTGCGCTAAATCATACATTCCCTGGGTTGCAGCCACGAGAGGGACATTATCTACAATTGATGACAGTAAACCTAACAGAATGACAACAATACTAATGTTTGGAACACTTTTAGTAAGCCAATTTGCAAACTGTATAAGTATTCCCGATGATTCAAGTGCCCCTATGGTGATAAGAATACCGAGGAAAAATAATATGCTTGCCGTATCAATTTTTCGCAGTGCCTGAACAACAGAGAATGAATTTCTTACCGGTTCTTCTTTTTTAACATGTATGACTTCCGTGATGATCCAAAGTATGGCTAAACCCAAAAGGATACCCATGTAGGGTGGCAGGTGAGTAACCGATTTAAAAACCGGGACAAGGATTAAAATAAGTATTCCTGAAAAAAATACAATTTTCTGATGACGAATTGATAATCCGGAAGAATTGCGGGATTTTGAAGCGTTAGGTTTAGAAACAGAACCATCTAATTTCATAGACATAATCGTCAGGGGAACCAATATACATGCAAGTCCGGGAAGAAAGAGCCTCAGTATAATATTCCAGGTAGTTATCTGACCACCAATCCAAAGCATCGTGGTTGTCACATCACCGATGGGAGACCAAACCCCTCCTGAATTTGCTGCTATGACTATCATCCCTGTAAATAAGAGCCTGTCCTTCTCGTTGTTAATGAGTTTTCTGAGTAACGAAACTACTACAATCGTCGTAGTCAGGTTGTCCAGAATTGCTGATAAAAAAAACGTAATAAAGGTGACGATCCAGAGTAGCTTACGCTTATCTGTCTGGGTTATTCTGGAAGTAAGTATTTCAAAACCATCATGCGAATCAATTAGTTCAACGATCGTCATGGCACCAAGAAGGAAAAAAAGTACTCCTGAGATTGCCCCAAGATTATCTGTTAATTGTTTGTTAACGTGAGAGATGTCAGACGAAAGGAGACTATATATAGTCCAGGATAAAACTCCTGTAAACAGGGCGATTGCGGATTTATTTATTTTAATTTTCTGTTCAAAGGCAATAATGGAATACCCAATGACAAAAACCAGTGTTATCAGAATGAACATACTTCTTAGTTTATGTTTTCATTAATCATTGCAAAGCTAAGAATTAAATATTTTGATGAGGTTTTCAATAAACTTATATGTGTCAAAAGGGGAATTTACCTGATTTATGCTTCCGCAAAAAGCAATTTTTTTTGCAGGACACCACGCCATCAGAGAACCCCAGAATCCACCATGTCCGTAATAAATGTCTCCATTAAAACTGTATTGGTATATTCCCAAGCCATAATAACTTATTCTTCCTGATTTTAATGGATGCGGTTTCATTGTGATCATTTGGATGATTGTTGAGTCTTTTTTAAAAAGTTGTCCATTGAACAGTGCTTTAACAAACTCAGAAAGGTCCTTTGTAGTTGATATCACACCTCCTCCTGCCCAATCGTATGAAGTATTTAATGTCCTCGAAATATCTCTTCTTCCAAAGAAGGAATGAGCAAGTTTCCTGGTCCCAGAGGGTAATTCACAATATTCCAGGTAGCTGTCTTTCATTCCCAACGGCTCAAAAATACGTTGGCGGTAATTTTGGGCAAGTGATTTTCCTGTTATTTTTTCAATTATAATACCTAGCAGAAAATAATTTACATCTGAGTAGAAAAATCCATTTCCAGGTGCAAAATGAGCTTTTTTATTAAGCCTGTATCTGAAATACTTAATCATGAGCTTTTGCGGATTCCATTCCTGATTTTTGTTTAAATATTCATTCAAATAGAATCTAACCTGTGAATCCGTGAAAAGATCAGCCAAACCACTGCTATGTTCAAGCAAATGTTTTATTGTTAGATCATTTCCATATCTGATGCCTTTTAAAATGTGAATATCATAAACGTTTACGAATGGAACGTCTTTTAGGTATTTTGATATGTGGTCATTGATATTAAGTCTTCCCTCTTCTTGTAATTGCATTACAACGGCGGCTGTCATTGTCTTTGTAATACTCGCAATTTTAAACTGATTCAGTTTGGCGGCACTATCTCTTATCGCATCAGCAAATCCTACTGCTTCACAAATACTCTCTTGTTCATTAGAGATATACGTTTGGATACTATGAACCGGATTTTTCCCTGATATTACAAGATTCGACCTCATATATTTGACGATCGAATCCCGTTTGGTTTGAGCTTGTAGCCCGTATATACCTATAAAAAGACTGAAAACATAAACTAGATTTCTCATTCCGGAACCTTATAACGAAGTTTAATTTCGGGCGGATAAACGGAATCTAAGCGATTTTAACCAGAAAGACAGATATATTTAAAACATACCTGTCTTTCCGGTTAAACAACTAAAATCGTTTTACGACTTATAAGTCAGCCATTTTCCAATCTCTTTCCATGAAGGTTTTTTACCATACATAAGGATTCCGGTCCGATAGATTTTCCCGGTTACCCAAACCATTCCAACGAAAGTAACAATAAGAAGTGCCATTGAAAGTGCCAGTTGCCAGTACGGTACGCCGAAAGGTATCCGGGCCATCATGACAATCGGTGAGGTGAAAGGTATCATGCTGAACCAAAAGGCAATAGGTCCTTCCGGATTTTTGATGGCACTCATCATCACGATGATTGAAAGTATTATTGGTAATGTTATCGGGAACATAAACTGCTGTGCATCTTCCTGAGCATCGATAGCGGAACCGACTGCAGCAAACATGGAGCTGTAGAGAAGATATCCTCCTATGAAAAAGAAAATAAAGCAGGCAATCAATAACGGGAAATTTATAGTATCAATCATTGTGAAGACCTCCTGCATTTTATCTATCTGAGCCGTAGCTGCTTGTTTTGTTGCATCCTGACTTTGCGCCATAACATTTTGTATTTGCTGGGCATGTGAAGCACCTGGATAGAAATTTTTCGAAGCCGAAAGGATTGTTATGCCAAGTATAACCCATAGCGCAAACTGTGTTAAGCCTACAAAGGCGATCCCTACAATTTTCCCCATCATAAGCTGAAACGGTCTTACGCTTGAAATGATTACTTCAACAATTCTGCTTTGCTTCTCTTCCATGACTCCCTGCATTACCATTGAACCATAAATGAAGATAAACATATAGATCAAAAATCCAAAGATATAGCCCAGGACCATACCGATCTCTGTAGAACTTTTTTTGGCCTCTCCTCCTGCTCCGACTTTAATTGTTTCAACATTGATATTTGTCTTTGTCGCGGCTATCTTTTTCTCGAGATCGGGAATGTTAGTCTCTTTTACCACCTCAGCCATCTTATCCTTTTCAATTATGCCCTGAATCTTATCCTGGATTTGTGATTTAACATCCCATGGGATATTACGCTCTGAGATCACCTGAACGGCCTTTGTGGTAAGGAAGTTAGGCTCTATCATCAGAAGTGCATAATACGACGAATTCTTAAGGTCATTTTTTACGGTCTGACTCTCCTCTTTAGGGATAAACTTGAATTTAGTGAATTCGGAGTTTTCCAGCCTGCCAAGAAAAACTGCAGACGCGTCATAAACAGCGATTGTTCGTGTCTGGTTATCGTCCATTGTCATTAAATAACCTGGCAGGAACATTAATGCGGACATTAAAACCGGCATAAGTAGTGTGAGAATTATAAAGGATTTCTTTTGTACGCGGGTTGTATATTCTCTTTGAATGATCAGTAATATTTTATGCATGGCGCGATTTTTTATGAGTTTTGTTTGACAACTTTAATGAATACCTCGTTCATACTTGGGATAACTTCGTTGAAAGAAATAATCTCAACATGGTCGATCAGATCTTTGATAAGTTCGCGGGAATTGCTTCCCTCCGGATACTGAATGCTTAGTTTATTCCCATTCCCATTTTCTTCATGTTTGAGAATTGCGTATTTACGTGCAATTTCGTGGGTTTCAATATTCAAATCTCCACGATACGAAATGTCGTAGATATTTGATTTGTACTGTTCTCTAATCTGGCTTGTCGGGCCATCGAGTATCTTTTTCGATTTGTCAATCAGAGCAATATGGTCGCAAAGCTGCTCTACAGAATCCATATTATGTGTTGAAAAGATAATTGTAGCACCCTCTTTTTTTAATTTGAGGATCTCCTGAGTTATCAAATCCGCATTGATTGGGTCGAAACCACTGAATGGCTCGTCGAAGATTAATAACCTTGGCTTGTGAAGCACTGTACAGATAAACTGAACTTTTTGCTGCATCCCTTTCGACAGCTCCATTACTTTTTTGTCCCACCAAGCCGTGATTTCAAATTTTTCGAACCAGACTTTTAGTTCTTTCATCGCATCCCGGCGCGAAAGACCTTTCAATTGTCCCAGGTAAAGAGCCTGTTCACCAACTTTCATTTTTTTATATAGACCACGTTCTTCAGGAAGATATCCGATTTCGCTGATATCAGAGGGTTTTAACAGGTGTCCGTCTAACCAGATGGAGCCACTGTCGGGCGCAGTTATCTGGTTTATAATCCTGATCAGAGTTGTCTTTCCGGCACCGTTTGGCCCTAACAACCCGAAAATTGTACCCTCCTCTACAGATATAGACACCTGTGTTAGAGCTTGCTGGCTGGCATAGGTCTTAGAAACTTCTTTAGCTGAAAATAATTCCATCGTTAAATAGGATTTAAATGTTTATTTGTCATCGTCTTCTACATATTCATCTTCAGGATAGGGAAGATAATCTTCTTCCTGAGTTATTTTGTGTTCGATTTTTTCAAGTAAAATAGTCCACTTTGCCCATTTGAATTTCGTCCGGGCAAGATAAATAAAAAGTGTGGAGAGTATCAGAAATGCAATTAAATCTAAAAGCGGATTAAAGGCTGTGATACGGAATAATGCAGGCGTCTGTAATGCACTTGAATCCTGGGTGAAAAATACGGCCAGAAAAATATTGTTCATTGCATGGACTCCCCAGGCAAGCTCAATTCCATCATCCATGAGCACGCAAATTCCGAAAATTATGCCAAACCAAACATATTGAGAGAGTGAGATGAACAATCCAAATTCTTTAACTTCGGGATTGAAAATGTGAAGTCCTCCAAAAATTATAGAGGTGGCTAGTAGTGGCATCCACCTGAATTTTAAAATCCTGGAAAACCCCTGCATCAGGTAACCCCTGAAAAACACCTCTTCGAATCCCGTCTGTAATGGTAGTAATAAAACTGATAAACCGGTTAGTATTAATAAGGTTTTTGGGTCAAACTGAAGTTTAATATTTTGATATCCTGATAGCGTTGCGAAGATAGAATAGATAGCCATCAGTAAAAACCAGATGCCAGCAGCCCAGAAAAATCGTTTCCACCGGAAATCCTTATTCCCTGTCAGCAGAGAGCGGACTGAACGGCCATGTATTGGTTTAATTAATATTAACAAAGAAAAAAGTCCAAGTATAAACGGAATCATCATCAGGGCAAAGCCTGTTAGAGGATCTATTTCATACGCAGCAAGATCAAGGAAATTTTCTGGATTGGGATGCAGGTCAGGATTTTCTGATAATTTTGAGGAAATAAGAATTTGAAGAGGAATGGCACCAACGATCTGAGAAACAATTACAACGATTATAATCATCGCAACCCATCTGCCAATTTCATTCCGGCCTTTATTCCCCTGTTCAAGAAACATAGTATTGTTTTATTTTTACACCTCACGAAATTGACTAAAAAATTGGACAATAAAGAGATATAATCGAAATTTTTACAAATATTTTGATAATTAGTATTTGCCAAAATACTTTTCAAGTCTGGTCGTTCTGTAAAGAAAAATCTCTTCGAGTTTTTTCCTGATAATCAGTTTGTTGGCTATGGATCCCAGGAATCCTAACGGAGGCTGATAATCGACGATATCCGTCATAAGCACCCCATTGTCAACAGCCTCAATATGATGTTGATGGTGCCACATTTTATAGGGGCCGACTCTTTGTTCGTCGACGAAATATTGAAGGGTTGTCACATGGGTGATCTCTGTTACCCAGGTCGTTTTTATTCCAAATAAGGGACTTACCCGGTAGGCAATTATCATTCCGGGATACATCTTTTCAGGGAGCTTTTCAGAGATTACATCAAACCCCATGTATTCCGGAGTTATTTGCTTAAGATTGGCAGGGGAGGAGATAAAATCCCAGACTTCCTGCATAGAGGCAGGAATTAATTGTGTTTTTCGAAAATTATAAATGGGCATAATGGTTACACAGATAAAATGAATTAATCAGGTTAGATTCAGTAAGCATCAATTAAGAAACCAGATAGCCAGGTTCAGACTGGAAGCAAAAGAGACCCATAGCAGGTAAGGTATCTGAAGATATGCGGCAATCTTATTTACCCTTCTGAAAAGGATTATCATTAGGAGGATACTTATCCAGATCATAATAATTTCAATGAATGCAATGCCTGTCAGATGGAATTTAAAAAACAGGAAACTCCAAAGGAAATTTAAGGTTATCTGAACAAAAAAGATCGTCAGTGCTCTGCTTCGGTTTTTCCCCGTCGCCGATTGCCAGATCATAAACAAGGAGACTCCCATTAAAATGTAGAGAAGTGTCCAAACAGGGCCAAAGAGGTAGTTTGGTGGATTAAATGAAGGTTTTATAAGTGAAACATACCATTCCTGGATCCCTGCAGCCGTTGCATAACCAGATAACCCGCCAATAATTAATGGAAAGAGCAGGCATAAAAATAAGATTCCCGTAGTTTTTAGTATGGTCATTTTTAATAAATAACGTATTAATGAATTTACTGTCTTGTTGCTATCGCCCTGATCATTCCGCTGAATATATATCCATGAAAAGGGAGTACTGAAAACCAGTACAGACGACCCCAAATGCCTAAAGGCCTGAATGTAGCCGTCTGAACAATCTCATTATTGTTTATAATCCTGAATTCAAGCCATGCCTCACCGGGTAGTTTCATTTCGGCATAGAGCAACAATCTTTTCTCTGATTTACTGGCTAATAATACTCTCCAAAAATCGAGTGGCTCACCGGCCGAAATCTCCATCGGGTTTTTCCTTCCGCGACGTAGTCCTACACCTCCTGTCATACGGTCCATATAACCCCTTATTTCCCAAAGCCAGTTTGCATGATACCATCCCCGGGTTCCTCCAATTGACCAAATATTCTGCATTACCTGCTCGACAGACTGCTTGATTTTATACCTCCGCTTGTCAACGAAGCACCCAAATTTGGGCACCTGGATGTGTGGCGTGATTCCATTCAGCAGGATTGTGCTTGTAAGTGCATCCTTCCAGCTCGATACAACCTGGTTTTGCTCAATTCTGCCAAAAGCCAGTTGAATAGCCTTGTTATATCCAATTAAATCTATCCCTCCAATCAACTCATTCAGATTGCTTTCTTTGCAAATAATTTCAACTTTCATGCTATTCACAAGGTGTGTTGCCAGAGAATACGATGTAGTCGTAACAAAATACAGCCAGTAGGACGAAAGTCTGGGTGTCATTACAGGTACCACCCAGATTACACGCTTAAGTCCTCTTACCTTTGCAAACCGGAGCAGCATCTCTTTGTAAGTGAGGATTTTGGTCCCGCCAATATCATAGCTGTTATTATATGTTGGTTTATTTTTGAGTACTCCTAATAAATATTGGAGCACATTCCTTATGGCAATAGGTTGCGACCTTGTATTTAACCATTGGGGACCAATAATCATAGGAAGCTTTTCCACCAGATCGCGTATGATTTCGAAGGATGCACTTCCCGATCCGATAATGATGCCGGCTTTTAGGGTTGTGAGTCCATATTTTTCTGACTGCAGGATCTCTTCAACATTTTTTCGCGAGTTGAGGTGTTTTGAAAGTTGTTGAGTATTTGTAATTCCACTTAAATAGATAACCTGCTCTGCATTGGTCTGTTCGATACGGTACCTGAAATTACGTGCCGACACGTCTTCCAGTTTTGCAAAATCACCTGTGCTTGTCGACATTGAATGGATCAGGTAATAGGCCACATCTATATCAACAGGAATACGATCAAGTGTCTGCTCGTCGAGAAAATTAACCTCAATGACAATCAGGTCTGATGTTGTATACCGCTCTCTGTTAAAACGCGAAATATCACGGACACAGCAGACCACCTGGTGGCCATTCTCCAGCAGGACAGGAAGGAGACGCTGAGCAATATATCCGGTAGCTCCGGTAAGAAGAATTTTCATCCGGGAGAATTATTATGAACACAAATATACGAAAAAGAGGATGCCGGAAACGACACCCTCTTTATAAAAAGGTTTTCAGTAATTACTTGTATTCGTTCCAGGCCTTTATCGAGACGCTCTCAAGGTCAAGTTTGCAAATACTGTAAATAAAAGCACTTGCAACGCGGGCATTTGTAATCAAAGGGATATTAAAATCGATTGCACTTCTGCGTATATTATATCCATTTGATAACTCCCTCGTTGTATGATCTTTGGGAATATTGATCACCATTTCAATTTTTCTGTTCCTGATAAGATCCAGCGTATTTGGCTGCATCTCATTTTCATCAGGCCAGAAAACCTGTTCAGTTTCGACGCCATTTTCCTCAAAGAAGTTATGGGTACCACCGGTTGCATAAATTGTGAAACCGCGCTCCTTCAGCATTTTGGCACTTTCAAGTAGCTCGATTTTGCCACGTGTTGGACCCGAAGAGATAAGGATTGTCTTTTTAGGAATTCTGTAACCAACAGACAACATGGATTTTAGTAATGCTTCATAGAAATTTTCACCTATGCAGGCTACTTCTCCTGTCGAAGCCATGTCGACACCTGTAACGGGATCGGCATTTAAGAGCCTGTGAAAAGAAAACTGAGGAGCCTTTACACCCACATAATCGAGTTCAAATAAAGATTTGTCCGGTTTCTCAAATGGCACATCCAGCATTGCCTTTGTCGCAATTTCGATTAAGTTGGTTCGCAGTACCTTTGATACAAAAGGGAAAGAGCGCGAGGCCCGAAGGTTACACTCTATAACCTTGATATCATTATCTTTCGCGAGATACTGAATATTGAATGGCCCGGTAATCTCCAGTGCGGCTGCAATCTTGCGCGAAATTTTCTTGATACGTCTTATCGTTTCAATATAAAGCTTCTGTGGAGGAAAGACTATTGTTGCATCACCCGAGTGAACGCCTGCAAACTCAACGTGTTCCGAGATGGCATAAGCAACGATTTCACCGTTTTTTGCTACAGCATCGACCTCAATTTCTTTTGCATTTTCGATGAACTCAGAAACCACGACAGGGTGTTCCTTCGATACTTTGGTAGCAAGAGTAAGGAAATGGTGAAGTTGGTCTTTGTTTGAAACGACGTTCATTGCTGCACCGGAAAGCACATACGATGGCCGGATCAACACCGGGAAGCCTACCTCATCAACAAACCGGTTGATATCCTCTATTGTGGTCAGCTGGCTCCATCTTGGCTGATCTACGTCCAGTCTGTCAAGCATTGCCGAAAATTTATTACGGTCTTCTGCATTATCGATTTTCTCTGCACTCGTTCCAAGGATAGGGATTCCCTGACGATGTAATCTCATCGCAAGATTATTTGGAATTTGACCGCCCATAGAGAGTACAGTTCCTAAAGGTTGTTCCAAATCACAGATATCCAATACTCTTTCGAGCGTAAGTTCGTCAAAATAGAGTCTGTCGCAAGTATCATAATCCGTTGAAACAGTTTCAGGATTATAATTGATCATGATAGAACGGAACCCTTCTTTTCGGATTGTATTCACTGCATTTACCGAACACCAGTCAAATTCAACAGACGACCCGATACGGTAGGCACCTGAACCCAGAACAATCACAGATTTTTTGTCGTGCTGAAACTCAACATCGTTTTCTGTTCCGTTGTAAGTAACATACAGGTAGTTTGTCAAGGCCGGATATTCACCTGCCAGAGTATCTATTTGTTTAATAACCGGTACAATACCCAGACTCTTCCTATGGGCTCTTACTTTTAGAAGGTCGGCCTGAATAAACTCGTCTGAATTCTTAAGTACGAGTCTAGCAATCTGAAAGTCCGAATAACCCTGTTTCTTCGCAAGTAACAATGTTTCAAATGGAAGTTGCTCAAGAGTATTAAATTTGATCAGCTCATTACGAAGATTATAAATATTTTGAAGTTTTTCCAGAAACCATTTGTCTATGCGGGTAATACTCCAGATTTTATCGACTGAATAACCTTTGTGCATCGCCTCTGCAATGGCGAATATACGTCTGTCGGTAGGATTTATTAATTCGCCGTCGATATCAGTAATCTCCATCTCGCCACGGTTTGCGACGAAGCCATGCATTCCAGCCCCAACCATGCGGATTCCTTTTTGAATCGCTTCTTCGAACGATCTGCCGATAGCCATTATCTCACCGACTGATTTCATGCTCGATCCGAGAGTTTTAGATACTCCCTCAAATTTATTGAGGTCCCAGCGCGGAATCTTGACAACTACATAATCCAACGCAGGTTCGAAGCAAGCAGTCGTAACCTTTGTGACAGAATTTTTTAACTCATGAAGGCCATATCCGAGTCCCAGTTTGGCTGCTACAAATGCGAGCGGATAACCAGTGGCCTTGGAGGCAAGTGCAGAAGATCTTGAAAGTCTTGCATTTACTTCGATTACACGGTAATCTTCCGAATGGGGATCCAGGGCAAACTGAACGTTACACTCACCAATCACACCAATCTTGCGGATTATCTTGATTGAAAGTGCCCTAAGTTTGTGGTATTCGTCATTCGACAAAGTTTGAGAGGGTGCCACAACGATTGACTCTCCGGTATGGATACCCAGCGGGTCAAAGTTTTCCATATTACAGACTGTGATGCAATTGTCGTAAATATCGCGAACAACTTCGTATTCAACCTCTTTCCATCCTTTAATGGATTCTTCAACAAGGATCTGTGGCGAATAGCTGAAAGCATTATCAGCCAGTTTATTAAGTTCTTCCTCGTTTGAGCAAAAACCTGATCCTAGTCCTCCAAGGGTGTATGCAGCCCTGATAATCAGAGGAAATCCGAGTTTTTTTGCGGCTTCGCGTGCTTTTTCAATGGAATCGCACGCCACGCTTTTAGGGGTTAGAACATCGATCTCATGAAGAATATCAGAAAATATCTGACGATCTTCAGTATTAATTATTGACTGAACCGGAGTTCCGACGACTTTAATGTTATGTTTTTCAAGGATTCCCTGTCTGAAGAGGTCTACACCACAGTTCAGGGCTGTCTGTCCTCCAAAAGCAAGAAGGATACCATCCGGTTTCTCCTTTTCAATTACTTTCTCAACAAAAGTGGCGGTTACGGGGAGGAAATATATTTTATCTGCAATTTCTTCTGAAGTTTGTATCGTAGCAATATTTGGATTTATCAGGATTGTATAAACCCCTTCTTCTTTTAATGCCTTAAGTGCCTGTGAACCAGAATAATCAAATTCGCCAGCCTCTCCGATCTTTAACGCCCCTGAACCAAGGACGATTACTTTTTTTATAGTTGAGTTAATCATTTATCTGATTTGTTTTTTTTTACACTTTCAATGAAATCATCAAACAAAAATTCTGTATCCACCGGACCGGATGAGGCTTCAGGGTGAAATTGCGTTGAAAAGAACGGTTTTGACTGATGCCTGATCCCTTCGTTTGTATTGTCATTAACGTTTACAAAAAGCGATTCCCAACCTTCGGGCAGCGTTTCGTCGGCAATCGCAAATCCATGATTCTGTGACGTGATGAAGCATCTGTTTGTTCCTTTAAGAAGGACCGGCTGATTGTGACTGCGATGTCCGTATTTCAGCTTGTAGGTTTCGGCACCTGCGGCTAATCCAAGTAATTGATTGCCCAGGCAGATTCCCATAATAGGTTTGTCCTGAGCAATGACTGTTTTGATGTGTTTTACAGTTAAGCCGCACATTGCGGGATCGCCAGGTCCGTTTGTAAGGAACAATCCGTCGTATTCCAGCTGTGTAAAGTCATAATCCCATGGAACCCTGATTACAGTAGTATTCCGCTTAAGCAGACAACGTATGATATTATTTTTTACACCACAGTCGACCATGACGATCTTATATTCTCCATCACCGTAAGTCTCAACTTTATCTGTACTTGCGATGGCAACCAGGTTAACAAGGTTAGGATCAAAGAATTCAATCTCCTCTCCATCAAACTCAATCTTCCCCAGAAGGGAACCTTTTTCTCTCAGAATTTTTGTAAGCCTGCGCGTGTCAATATCAAACAGACCAGGAATATGTTGGGATTTCAACCAGTCACCCAGACTCATCATTGCATTCCAGTGACTGAAACCCACTGAATAGTCTGACACGATTAACCCCGTTATGTGAATCTTGTCAGATTCGAAGTGCCTGTGAATTCCGTTCTCCCGATGATCCCTGGGTACACCATAATTGCCGATCAACGGATATGTTGAAACAAGTATTTGCCCGGTATAGGAGGGATCCGTCAGGCTTTCCGGATATCCTGTCATAGCAGTATAGAAAACTACCTCACCGGCGACAGACTTCTCATATCCGAACGATTTCCCTTCCAATACTGTTCCATCCTCAAGAATCAGTTTAACTTTTCGCATTATACACTTATTTTTCTCTGGTTAATTTATTTTTCAACACTTCATTCTCAAAAAAAATGCGTTTTCATTACCTTTTTATCAGTAATAAAAACGCATTTTCCGGCGTCTTATTCATCGATATTCTGAGTTGATGTCGCACAGCCACAAAAGTAATCTAATTAAATGAATCACGCAAAGTCATTCTAAAAAATTTATAATTATTCATATTAATTTAATAAATCAGGCTAAAATTAAATAAATATACATAAAACAGGGTTGTATTCAAAATAATTGCATAAAATTGCACTCTTTAATGGAATAAATATTCATTAGAATTCAGCAATTAATGAAAAACCGGTCTGAAAGAATATTGTTGATTAAGGCTATAATTTCCGAAGAGGTAATTAGCAGTCAGGATGAACTTCAACTGAGGCTGCATGAGCGGGGCTGTGAAGTTACCCAGGCGACGCTTTCACGTGATTTGAAATCATTGCATGTCATGAAGGCAAATGATGAAAAGAACGGGTATGTATATCGGCTGTCTGACAATGAACAAACCAGCACTCAATGGACAGCAAATGTTTTCCAGCGTGATTACATGGCAGATGGCGTTGTTGGGATAGAATTTTCAGGAAATCTGGGAGTCATCAAAACAATGCCGGGATATGCCAACAGTGTGGCTATTTTGATTGACAAGGTTAACCCGTACGAGATTCTTGGGACTGTAGCCGGTGACGATACAATACTTCTTATCATGCGTGAAGGCATAGGACGTAGTGATGTTATTCAGGTGCTAAAATCAATTATGCCAAAACTTGAAAATAAGATTTAAAAAAAAGAAGATTTAAAGCTATGATATTTAAGACAAAAGAGTCAGCAGAGAACAAACCTAATATCAGGGTCTTGGTGGCAGAGGAGGAGCATCTGCGTTTTGTGGACGAAATAAATGACACAATTGAAAAAGCCTCACTTGAAAGAGGGACAGGTATTGCCCGTCGTTCGCATGAATATATTGCCTCAAAGATTTCGGAAGGCAAGGCAATAATCGCAATTGACAATGGTGACAAATTCGCAGGATTCTGCTATATCGAGACCTGGAACGACGCAAAATATGTGGCCAACTCTGGTTTAATCGTGCATTGGGATTACAGGGGCCACGGGCTTGCACGCAGCATAAAAATGAAGGCCTTCGAACTTTCACGCTCCAAATACCCCAGTGCAAAGCTATTTGGACTCACAACCGGCCTGGCTGTCATGAAGATTAATTCTGAGCTTGGGTACCGTCCGGTCACTTTCTCGGAACTCACTGACGATGAGCAATTCTGGAAAGGTTGTCAGAGCTGCGTGAATTATGATATCCTCCTGCGCATGAATAAAACAAAATGTTTGTGTACAGGGATGATTTACGATCCGGCATGGGAGGCAAAAAAACGACAGCCCAAAACTCCTTTTAAAATATATAAGGAATGGCTTGAAAAACGAAAGAATGAAAAGCTCTCATTCTCGGCTATCGACTGGAAGAAAATTATCGTTTTAGGACGATAGTCGATTTTTTTAAAATTATAATCCGAATAATTTATTAATAAAATATTTTTCATGAAGGAAAAAGTAGTTCTTGCATTCAGCGGGGGATTGGATACTTCGTTTTGTGCTATTTATCTTTCGGTTGAGAAGGGGATGGAAGTGCATACTGCAATTGCCAATACCGGAGGATTCTCGAAAGAAGAATTGGCTCATATCGAGCAAAAAGCGTATTCTCTTGGAGTTAAGTCTCATAAGACAATTGATGTCACAAGTGAATATTATACAAAAGGAATCAGGTATATGGTTTACGGTAATGTATTGAGAAATAATACATATCCGATTTCGGTAAGCTCAGAACGGATTTTTCAGGCACTGGCCGTGATCGAATACGCTAAGAGCATAGGTGCCACACATGTGGCTCATGGAAGCACAGGGGCAGGTAATGATCAGATACGCTTCGACCTGGCTTTTGAAGTGCTGGCACCTGAAATAAAAATTATTACCCCAACACGTGATCTTGAATTATCACGTGATGCGGAGATCAGCTATTTGCGTGAACATGGCGTAGTTGACAACTTCGAAAAAATGGCTTATTCCGTGAATAAAGGACTTTGGGGAACAAGTATCGGGGGGAAGGAAACACTCTTAAGCAATAAAACACTTCCGGAAGAGGCTTACCCATCACATGTTGAAAAGGTGGGCGAAGAAACTTTAACACTCGAATTTCTCAAGGGTCAGTTACATGGCGTTAACGGGAAATCCTATGATAATCCGGTTGATGCAATCAATGAAGTCGAGAAGCTTGGTTCCGCCTGGGCAATTGGCCGCGATATGCACATTGGAGATACTATTATTGGAATAAAGGGTCGTGTCGGGTTTGAGGCAGCAGCACCTATGTTGATTATAAAGGCACATCAGATGCTTGAGAAACACACGCTTACAAAATGGCAGCAATACTGGAAAGAACAACTCGGAAATTGGTATGGCATGTTCCTTCACGAAGCCATGTATCTCGAACCTGTTATGCGGGACATCGAAAAATTCCTCGAAAACAGTCAGGAGAATGTATCCGGTAAGGTGATAATAATTCTCAGACCCTATCATTTTCAGCTTGTTGGAATTGAGTCGGATCATGATCTGATGAAATCTGAATTCGGACAATATGGTGAAATGAATAAAGGCTGGACAGCGGATGATGCAAAAGGATTCACAAAGATTCTGGCTAATCAGCTGAAGATTTTTCATTCCGTAAATTCAAAATAATGTCTGAAAATCAGAAAATAAGAGTTGGAATAGTTGGTGGAGCCGGCTATACAGCAGGTGAGCTTATACGCATTTTGCTTTATCATCCTGCTGCAATAGTGAAATATGTACAAAGCGGCAGTAACAACGGACAAAATGTTTCATCGGTTCATACAGACCTTCTTGGAGATACAGATCTTGTTTTTACGGATATCCGTTTTGAGGATACAGATGTTGTATTTTTGTGCTCTGGTCATGGAAAATCGATTGATTATCTGAACAAAACGGAGATCCCAGAACGCATCAAAATCATTGATCTGAGTCATGATTTCAGGCTAAACCGTCCTGGGAATGATTTTGTATATGGTTTACCTGAGCTGAACCGTGAGCGAATCAGGATGTCATCAAGGATCGCCAATCCGGGATGTTTTGCCACAGCCATTCAATTAGCGCTGATTCCTTTGGCTGCAGCTGGTTTACTTCATGATGAGGTGCACATCAACGCTGTCACAGGATCAACAGGTGCGGGGCAGGCACCGACTGCTACATCACATTTCAGCTGGCGCGATAATAATTTATCTGTATATAAGGCCTTTGAGCATCAACATCTCGGTGAAATAGTTCAAAGTCTTCGTCAGGCACAGCCTGGTTTTGATCAGGATGTAAACTTTATTCCTGTCCGGGGGAACCATACACGCGGTATTTTCGTAACCGCATATACGAGATTTGGTGGATCTTTCGCGGATGCCAATCAATTATTCGCCGATTATTACAATAGTCATCCTTTCGTAAATGTCGCCTCCCAAAATCCGGACATGAAGCAGGTTGTCAACACGAATAAGGGGCTGGTGTTTCTTGAGAAACATGGAGACAAACTCCTGATAATTTCATGTATCGACAATCTGATTAAAGGCGCCTCCGGCCAGGCAATCCAAAATATGAATCTCATGTTTGGTCTGGATGAGCGTTGCGGATTGAATCTAAAAGCGATAGGATTTTAGGGATTAAGGGCTATGAGGTAAGGTTTAGGCTCCACCATCACACAAAATTATAAGGAGGAGCAAAACTCCAGCCTCAAACATCAATGTAGATATTGCCGTACGCTGTATCTGGTTGAGTAAATTTTAATCCCTGTTGTGCAAATATTGAATTTTAAATAGAAAGAAATGAAACTTTTCGATGTTTATCCCCTTTTTGATATTGTTCCGGTATCGGGAAATGGTTGTTATATAACAGATGACCAAGGTGTTGAGTATTTGGATTTGTATGGAGGTCACGCGGTTATCTCAGTAGGACATTCACATCCCGAATATGTTGGTAAGATTTCGGACCAGCTTAAACGGATCGGTTTTTACTCCAATTCAGTCCAAAACCCATTGCAGGAAGAACTGGCACTTAAGCTTGGTGAGCTTTCCGGTTATCCTGATTATGCGCTTTTCTTTTGTAATTCGGGAGCCGAAGCTAACGAGAACGCACTAAAGCTTGCATCATTTCATACCGGCAAAGACAGGATTGTAGCCTTTGATAAAGCCTTTCATGGGAGAACCTCCGCTGCGGTTGCAGTAACAGATAATCCTAAGATCATTTCACCACTCAATGATTCCGTTAAGCGGACTTTGCTGCCGCTGAACGATGCTGAAAAGCTTGAAGCAGTCCTTAAACAGTCGGATGTTGCTGCTGTGATTGTTGAAGGAATACAGGGTGTTGGTGGTTGTATCGTGCCTGACCCGGCATTTTTGCAAGCAGCATCTGCCTTATGTAAACAATATGGTGCATTACTCATTGTGGATGAAATACAGTCAGGTTACGGCCGGAGTGGTAAGTTTTTTGCTCATCAGTATGCGGCTATTCGTCCGGATATAATCTCTGTTGCCAAAGGGATGGGGAATGGGTTTCCAATTGGAGGCATTCTGATCAGCCCGGAATTAAAACCATGGTCAGGAATGTTAGGTACTACTTTTGGCGGAAACTATCTTGCCTGTGCAGCGGGCATTGCAGTTCTTGATATCATGAAGAAAGAGCATCTGGTTGAAAATGCTTTGGAAACAGGTGGTTATTTATTTTCAAAACTTTCGTTGATTCCCCAGATTAAGGCGCTCAGAGGAAAGGGATTAATGATCGGAATTGAATTTGACTTTCCTGTTGCACAAATCAGAAAACAGCTGCTTTTTGACGAAAAAATATTCACAGGAGTTACCGGGTCAAATGTCATCCGGGTACTTCCACCCTTAACACTTACAAAAGCCCAATGCGATGTTTTTGTTAATGCGTTGGTAAAGCTGCTCAATAAATTGTAAATTGCGTGTCGTTACACAAATGAGCCAGACTTTCATTTTATAATAATTCGCAATAAATGGAAATAAAGAATTTAAAGATAACGATCGTTGGAGGCGGAAACCTGGGCCGGTCGGTAGCAGATGGTTTTCTTAAGTCAGGAATTGCTGCGTCTAAACTTACTGTTTCGAGGCGTCGGGTTCAATTGCTGGATGATCTTGCCGCTAAGGGAATTCGTATTGTGCAGGACAATAAATCAGCTGTCGGACAGGCAGACATTGTTATTGTCGCGGTAAAACCTTATCAGGCTGTTGAGGTAATCAATGAAATTAAACCAATACTCAGGCCCGGTCAGCTGGTTGCTTCGCTTATGACAGGAATTAGTATCGCTCAGATGAAGGAATTGCTTCCTTCCGGGGTAATTCCACTCAGGGTTATGCCTAATACTGCAGTTGCACTCCAGGAATCGATGACTTTAATTGCTGCTCCTGATTGCTCGCAGGCCGAGATTGCTTTGGTTCAGGAGCTATTTGAAGCATTAGGGAAAGTGATATTTATAAATGAGGAGTTGATGGCCGCAGCTACTGTGCTTGGTGCCTGTGGCATTGCCTTTGCATTGCGTTTTATACGTGCTGCAATACAGGGCGGAGTTGAAATAGGCTTTGGAGCGGATGTTGCTCAGCAGATTGTCGCTCAAACAGTTAAAGGAGCTTCTGAGCTTATTCTCCAGACAGGGCACCACCCTGAACAGGAGATCGATAAGGTTACAACTCCCAAAGGAATTACTATCTCAGGATTGAACGAGATGGAGCATCAGGGATTTTCATCCTCTTTAATCAGAGGATTGCTTGTTTCGTATAATAAAATCAACAGTTCAAAATAAGCAAATCAAATTCATAAACTAAGGCAAGATGGAAGAACAGATCAAACGAATAGCCGACCGTTTACGTGGAATACGCGATGTACTCGGCATATCTCTCGAAGAAGCGGCTGAGACCTGCTCACTTACACCAGCTCAATATGGCGATATAGAGAGTGGAAACAGTGATATTCCTGTAAGTATTCTACATCGGATGGCTCTTAAATTTAACCTTGACTTAACCACACTTCTGACCGGCAATGAGCCGCACATGCATTCGTACAGCTTAACCCGAAAGGATAAGGGAGTGGTTGTAGAACGTCAAAAAGCCTATAAATATCAGGCACTTGCAGGTAGTTTTTTAAATCGCAGAAGTGATCCTTTTGTTGTTCTTGTCGAACCTAAGGCTGATGAAAATGTGAGTTTTAATGCGCATCCCGGACAGGAATTCAATTATTTACTCGAGGGAAAATTAAAGATTTTTATTGATAGCAAAGAGATGGTTCTGGAACCTGGTGATTCAATCTATTTTGATTCAGGTCTGCCTCATGGAATGCTTGCTTTAGACAATAAACCGGCCAAATTTTTAGCTTTAATCCTATAAACCTTAGTCTGCATGTTTGAGAAGTATTTAAAAAAATCGGATTTTGAATCACTCGATGATTTCAAACAGAATTTTGAGATTATTGTCCCTGAGCAGTTTAACTTTGCTTATGATGTCGTTGATGAATATGCCCGTATAAATCCAACCAAAAGGGCTATTTGCTGGGTTAATGACAAAGGTGAAACTCATGATTTTTCGTTTGCTGATTTAAAACTTGCAAGTGATCAGACAGCTTCGTTCTTTCAGTCCTTGGGAATTGGCCGGGGTGACAAGGTTATGATGATTCTAAAGAGAAGGTACGAATTTTGGTTTTCGATTCTCGCGCTTCATAAGATTGGTGCTGCCGGCATTCCCGCTACACATCTGCTTACACCAAAAGATCTGATATACAGGAATAATGCCGCCGGAGTGAAGATGATTATTTCCGTCGCTGAACCAGAGATCATAAACAATATCAATGAGTCGATGGATAAATCGCCTACTGTGGAGAAACTTGTTTCGGTTGGTGAATCTACGCCGCAAGGATGGTTTTCGTTTCGTGACGGCAAAGCGAATGCAGGACCGTTTTTAAGACCATCAGGAGATGCAACACCTAAAAATAATGATATTTCCTTGTTATACTTTACTTCCGGGACAACCGCAAATCCTAAGATGGTCATTCATGATTTCACCTATCCTCTTGGGCATATTGTTACTGCGAAATACTGGCAAAATGTCGAAAATGATGGTCTGCATTTTACTGTTTCAGATTCCGGATGGGCAAAATCGGTCTGGGGAAAGATTTACGGTCAGTGGCTTGCTGGTGCTGCTGTATTCGTCTATGATTTTGAGAAGTTTACTCCGGATGACATGCTTTCTAAGATAGGTGATTTTGGCGTGACGAGTTTTTGTGCTCCGCCAACGATTTATCGGTATCTGATCCGCGAAGACTTTTCGAAATACAATCTCTCGAAATTAAAATGGGCTGTAGTGGCAGGAGAACCTCTTAATCCGATAGTTTATGAGACTTTTTTTCAGCAGACTGGGTTGAAACTGCGCGAAGGATTTGGTCAGACAGAAACAACCGTTCAGATTGCGACCTTCCCCTGGATGGAGCCAAAGCCAGGATCCATGGGGGTTCCGTCTCCGCAGTTTGATGTACAGTTGATAGATTCTGATAGTAATCCGTGCGAGGATGGGGATGTTGGACAAATCGTCATCCGAACAAGCGAGAAAATCCCGGTAGGTTTATTCTCAGGATATTATCAGGATGAAGAAAAAACGGCATCATGTCATCATGGAGGCCTTTATTATACGGGTGATCTTGCCTGGCGAGACGAGGACGGATACTACTGGTTTGTGGGCCGGGTTGATGATGTAATAAAATCTTCTGGGTACAGGATTGGTCCTTTTGAAGTTGAAAGTGCGTTGATGACGCATCCTGCGGTTATTGAATGTGCCGTGACAGGAGCTCCCGACGAGATAAGAGGTCAGGTTGTGAAGGCAACAATAATCCTTGCCCCTGACTACAGACCCGGAAATGACGAGTTGGCAAAGGAAATCCAGGAACATGTAAAAACGGTTACTGCACCCTATAAATATCCGAGAATAGTTGAATTTGTGACTGAATTGCCGAAAACGATAAGCGGGAAAATTCGTCGTGTCGAAATTAGGGAGAGAAGCGAACAGAAATAACCTGAACGCTTAAATTTGAAATTGTTAATTTATTATGTCATTATTATATAGTAGGATTGTTGTAAAAGTTGGTAGTAATGTGTTGACGCGAGAGGATGGGATGCTTAACATCGAACGGATGAAACACATTGTTGATCAGCTTTCAGCTCTTCGTAAGCAAGGACTTCAGGTAATTCTTGTGACCTCAGGGGCCGTTGCAGCAGGACGTGCAGAAATAGAGTTGCAACGAAAACTTGACCCTGTCTCCAGTCGGCAGTTATGGTCGGCAGTTGGTCAGGTGAAATTAATTAACCAATATGCAAGTCTGTTTAGAAGCAACGATGTTACATGCGCTCAGGTACTTACAACCAAGGAAAACTTCAGTGACCGGTTGCATTATCTGAATATGCGAAATTGTATGACAACCTTACTTGAGAATGATGTAATCCCTGTTGTAAATGAGAATGATACAATTTCGGTTACTGAATTGATGTTTACTGATAATGATGAACTATCCGGACTGATTGCCTCGATGATGGATATGGAGGCACTGGTTATTCTCACAAATGTTGATGGTGTATTCACCGGTCCTCCGGATGATCCCGAAAGCAGATTGATCCAGGAGATAAATCATGGCGAATCTTTAAATATAGAAGCTATATCAGGAAAAAAATCTAATTTTGGAAGAGGCGGAATGCTTACCAAATTTCATATTGCATCCAAGCTTTCGCGACAAGGAATTTCGGTTCATATAACAAACGGTTTAAAAGAAAATACGCTTTCCGATTTATTGGTAAACAAACCTTATTTTGTCCAGACTCATTTCATACCGTCAAAGAAGAAGTCCACAGGTGTGCGCAAATGGCTTGCTCATTCAGATGATTTTGCCAGGGGCGAAGTTGTTATAAATGGTGGTGCCCGTGAAGCTTTGCTTTCCGATAAGGCTGTCAGCCTGTTACTGATAGGTATAACCAGCTTAACCGGGTTCTTTAAGGAGGGTGACATTGTTCGTGTTAAGGATGCGAATAGTGAAATTATAGGACTCGGAAAAGCCTCCTATTCTTCGGAGGAAGTTTTAAAGGAAATGGGTGGAAAAATGTCGAAACCGTTTATCCATTATGATTATTTATACCTTTTTTAAAAATTATTCAGTATGAATTTTCACCAACAATTCGAAAATACATTAATTGCAAGCAGGGAGTTAAATCTGCTAAGTATCAGTAAGGTAAATGAAATTCTTTTGAAAATTGCAGATGCTGCAGAAAAAAGCACTGCGTTTATACTGAGAGAGAATCAAAAGGATCTGGCAAGGATGGAGGACTCTGATCCAAAGTACGACCGTCTGAAACTTTCTGCAGACCGTATAAAAAGTATAGCCGATGATATTCGAAATGTCGCTTTTCTTCCTTCGCCCCTTGGAAGGGTACTCTCTGAAACCGTAAGACCAAACGGACTAAAGATTTCCCGTGTCTCAGTCCCTTTTGGGGTGATTGGCATTGTATATGAGGCACGTCCAAACGTTACTTTTGATGTATTTGCTCTCTGCATGAAATCAGGGAATGCCTGTATACTTAAGGGTGGCAGTGATGCCTTCAATTCAAATCAGGCAATAGTGAGTATTATTCATAATGTATTGGAAATTAATAAAATAAATAAAAATATCCTTGCCCTTTTGCCTGCAGGAAGGGAAGCTGCATCTGAATTGTTGAATGCCAGAGGTTACGTCGATTTAATCATTCCACGTGGAAGTCAGGGATTAATCGATTATGTACGTCAGCATGCTACAATCCCTGTGATTGAAACGGGAGCGGGAATTTGCCATACCTATTTTGATGAACACGGAGACCTTACAAAAGGAGTACAAATTATTAACAACGCCAAAGTAAGGCGTGTAAGTGTTTGTAATGCACTTGATTGTTTAATCATTCATCAATCTCGTATCACTAATCTTAAAGAGATCACAAAGCTATTGGCTAAGAGTGATGTTGAGATTTTTGCCGACAAACAGTCATTTGATGTTCTTGAAGACCTTTATCCTGACCACCTGCTGAAACACGCTAATGATGAGTCATTTGGAACAGAATATTTATCCTATAAGATGGCTGTCAAAACAGTAGCGTCGTTTGATGAGGCAATTGCACACATTGCAAAATTTGGTTCTAAGCACAGTGAAGCCATAATCTCTGAGAACAGGGAAAACTGTGAAAAATTTCTTAAAGTTGTCGATGCAGCCGCGGTATATGTAAATGCGAGCACTGCATTTACAGATGGTGCTCAATTTGGACTTGGAGCTGAAATTGGAATCAGTACCCAAAAACTACATGCCAGAGGACCAATGGCACTTGAGGAACTAACGAGTATTAAATGGCTTATTGAGGGGGATGGACAAATTCGTTCATAACCTGACCAGCATTTTTGAAGATTAAAGATTAAAATAATTTCACCCGTTATGCGACATTTTACTTCGGTATATGATCTTCCGAACCTGAGCGAGGCTATAAAATCTGCTCTTGAGATAAAGAATAATCCGTATGGTTTTCAACATCTTGGAAAGAACAAGACGATTATATTGATTTTTTTCAATGCGAGTCTTCGAACAAGGTTAAGTACACAGAAGGCAGCTATGAATCTGGGTATGAATACAATGATTTTAAATGTGAATCAGGATGGCTGGCGTATGGAAAGTGAAATGGGTGTCATTATGGATGGTGATAAACCGGAACATATGCGCGAGGCAATTCCCGTGATCGGAAGATTCTGCGATATAATCGGAGTCAGGGCCTTCGCGGATTTTGAGAGCAAGGAAGACGATTATACTGAAAAAATACTTAATCAGTTTATTGATTATTCCGGGGTTCCCGTGATAAGTATGGAGGCAGCAACACGGCATCCGCTTCAGAGTTTTGCCGATCACCTTACTATCGAAGAGTATAAAACAAAAGCACGTCCTAAGGTTGTAATGACATGGGCACCCCATCCTAAATCACTTCCTCAGGCAGTTCCGAATTCCTTCGTTGAATGGATGCGCCAAACGGATTATGATCTGGTAGTTACTCATCCTCAAGGATATGAGCTTGATAAAAAATTCATGGGTGACCTGGTTGTTGAGTATGATCAGAATAAGGCATTGGAAGGTGCAGATTTTGTTTATGCAAAAAACTGGTCTTCCTATACTCAATATGGAGAGATTCTTTCCAAAGACAGGTCCTGGACAATAACAAGTGATAAAATGTCATTAACCAACAATGCAAAGTTTATGCATTGCCTTCCGGTACGTCGCAATATGATCGTGACAGACGAGGTTCTTGATGGACCTGCGTCAATCGTTGTGGATGAAGCAGAAAATCGTGTATATTCGGCCCAGACAATATTAAAAATGATTTTGGAAGGTTAGTATGAGAGAACATTTGATAATCATAAAGGTAGGTGGCCAGATCGTTGAAGAGGAAGAATCGCTAAGGAAGTTATTAAAAGACTTTTCGCGCATTGCGGGGGGGAAAATTCTCGTCCATGGGGGTGGTAAAAGTGCCACAGCTCTGGCTGAAAAACTCGGAATAAAGACAAAAATAGTGGATGGCAGAAGGATCACTGATGCAGAGACCCTCAAGATTGCAACAATGGTTTATGCAGGTTTGGTAAACAAAAATATTGTCGCCGGCTTGCAGGCATTGGGAAACAATGCAATCGGACTTTCAGGTGCCGATCTGGATGTTATCAGAGCCGTCAAACGGCCCGTAGGTGCCATTGACTATGGCTTTGTTGGCGATATAAACTGGGTAAATGCACAGGCCCTGTCTGAATTAATAGATAATGGTGCAGTTCCTGTATTGGCGCCGATAACACACGACGGGAAAGGTTCATTGTTAAACACAAACGCAGATACTATCGCATCCGAACTCGCAAGATCATTATGCAGCAGATATGAACTGCGTTTAATATTCTGCTTTGAAAAACAGGGAGTTTTACTGAACGAAAATGACGAGAAATCTGTTATATCTGAAATTAACCCTGAGTTATTCGAAGAGCTCAAGGCAAGCGGAGCGATTTCGGGAGGGATGATCCCAAAGCTTGAAAATGGGTTTAACGCGTTAAAACAGGGTGTTAGTGCTGTTGTGATAACGAATGCCCAGGGAATCTCAGGAGGATTGAGAGGCACAAGGCTAGTACTTTAATAAATGTTAAAAGATAAAATTATATCAGAAAGTGTTGCATTGTTGAAAGCAATGATCGGGATTCCTTCATTGAGTCGTGAGGAAAAAGATGTGACAGACTTTCTTGAAGCAAAGCTAACTTCGTGGGGGCTGAAAGTCAACAGGAGCAGAAACAATGTATGGATCCGGAATTTACATTGGAGTGAGGGTATGCCTGTACTGCTATTTAATTCACATGTCGATACTGTCCGGGCGGGCAAGGGCTGGACATACGATCCCTTTGCGGCTACTGTTGAAGAGGACCGGCTGACAGGCCTTGGAAGTAATGACGCCGGAGCTTCTGTCGTTGCTCTTTTAGGTGCATTCCGGTATTTTCATGAATCTGAAAATCTGGCCTATAACCTTATTTTTTGTGCAAGCGCAGAGGAGGAAATATCCGGTGAGTTTGGTGTGGCCTCTGTCCTTGACCAACTTGGAAGGATTGATCTTGCGATAGTCGGAGAACCAACACAAATGCATATTGCCATTGCCGAGAAAGGGCTGATTGTACTTGACTGTGAGGCCAAAGGGCGTGCAGGACATGCCGCACGCAATGAAGGTGAGAACGCGATTTATAAGGCGATAAAAGATATTCAGATCCTGGAGCAATATAAATTTCCGCTTGAATCACCATTGCTGGGACCTGTTAAAATGACTGTTACCCAAATACAGGCCGGTAATCAGCACAATGTAGTCCCTGATTCCTGCAAGTATGTCGTTGACGTACGAACTAATGAATTTTATTCAAATGACGAAGTTTATCACAAAATAACCCAATTGATCGGATCCGAGGTTACACCCCGCTCATTCAGACTTAACTCCTCCGGGATAAGTCCGGATCATCCTCTTGTAAAAAGGGGGATATCGATGGGTCTGAACACTTATGGCTCACCGACAACATCCGATCAGGCGGTTATTCCATACCCTTCGATAAAAATGGGCCCCGGTGACTCAGCACGCTCTCATACAGCCAATGAATATATCCTGATTTCCGAAATTGAGTCAGGGATTGAGACTTATATCCGGTTATTGGATGGTCTGAATTTCTAAATTGCAGATTTATTTTAGGGCACATTTCTCATCATTTATGGAAACCCGGAACTTTAATTATCCCACCAGTACAATTAATCTTAATTTAACATTTTACATTCTGACTTGTAGGATGGAATGTGTTTTTTGATTAATATTGCACTATTATTTTAAACATGATAAAAATCAGTTCACATAACGGACACCATCATCACTTACCTTAAGGTGAGCTTGTGTTGGCGTGTCTATATTAAATGACCAAAACTCAGGCTTACCTACAATCAGGTGGGCCTTTTTTAATTTTAAAAGATGGAATCAATTTTGAGAATTGCAATACAGACAAAGGGTCGGTTAAACGAAGATTCGATGTTGTTGCTAGGTGAAACAGGTATAAAGCTGGTATCAAGCAGTCGCAGATTAATCTCTGCAGCTAAGAATTTTCCGCTGGAGGCTCTTTTTCTTCGTGATGACGATATTCCTCAATGCGTAGCCGATGGTGTAGCGGACATTGGTGTCGTTGGGAAAAATGAGGTTATGGAACAGCAGCAAAAGGTAGATATTGTCAAACATCTGGGTTTTAGTAAATGCAGACTTTCACTGGCAATACCAAAGGACGCTGAATATAATGGCCTGGAATGGTTTTCAGGTAAGAAGATTGCAACTTCCTATCCCCGTATTCTTAAATCTTTTCTTTCGGAAAACAACATAGATGCCAATATTCATTTCATCGCGGGATCGGTTGAGATAGCTCCGGGTATCGGACTGGCAGACGCCATTTTTGATATCGTTAGCTCAGGCAGTACTTTAGTCAGTAACCGGTTAAAAGAGGTTCAAAACCTTATGGACTCTGAAGCTGTATTGGTTGCGACCCCTAATCTTTCACTCGAAAAACAGGTGATCCTGGATGAGTTAATTTTCCGTATCGAAGCGGTTGAAAAGGGGAGAGGGAAGAAATATATCATGCTCAATGCACCGAACAATAAACTGGATCAGATCATTAAGGTGCTTCCGGGCATGACTTCTCCAACAATAATGCCGTTGGCCAGAAATGGCTGGAGCTCACTGCATTCGGTGATTAATGAAAGCGAATTCTGGGTCGTAATTGGAAACCTTAAAAAAAATGGAGCCGAAGGAATATTAGTCATTCCAATTGAAAAAATGATATTGTAAATTTCAAACCAATGCAAATCTATCGTTTCCCCCTGTTTGATTCCTGGCCGGAAATAACAAAACGGCCTTCAGCTGATTTCATGGAAAAAATTGACACAGTAAGCAAGGTGATGTCTAAGATCCGTGCCGAAGGTGATGAAGCAATCCGGAAATTTACACTTCAATTTGACCATGCAAATATTGCTGATTTTAAAGTTACGGCTTTAGAAATTGATGAGGCAGTCCGGGGCCTTGATCCCAAATTAAAAGCGGCTATCGAGACAGCAGCACAAAATATTGATACATTTCATGTTGCACAGAAAGTCTCCCACCGGGTCATAGAGACAATGCCCGGTGTAAAATGCTGGCAAAAATCTGTGCCCATTGAGCATGTCGGGTTATATATTCCAGGGGGTTCGGCACCTCTTTTTTCAACAGTGCTCATGCTGGGTATTCCGGCTATGATTGCAGGGTGCCATAATGTAATCCTTTGCACTCCGCCTGATCGCGAGGGTAAAATCCATCCGGCCATATTATTTGCTGCATCTGTATGTCATATTTCAGAGATTTATAAAATTGGAGGGATGCAGGCAATTGGAGCAATGGCTTATGGTACGAAATCTGTACCAAAAGTTGACAAAATATTCGGTCCGGGTAACTCATGGGTTACAGCTGCCAAACAGTTTGTTGCAAACACTGATTGTGCTATTGATATGCCTGCTGGTCCATCCGAAGTAGCCGTAATGGCCGATGAAACTGCAATCCCGGCTTTTGTGGCTGCAGACTTGCTTTCTCAGGCAGAACATGGTCCGGATAGTCAGGTAATTCTGGTTACGACAACTGAACAATTAATTAAGGATGTTATTAAGGTAATGGGTAAGCAGCTTAAAGAACTTCCCAGATCGGAAATTGCATCAAAGGCGCTGGATAACAGCAGGGCAATCTTAGTAAACGATGTTGAGGAGATGGTTTCTCTGATTAATTTTTATGCCCCTGAACATTTAATTATTGCAACTAAAGACGCGGCCGGACTCGCCGAAAGAATAACTAACGCAGGTTCTGTATTTATTGGGAATTACACACCTGAGAGTGCCGGAGACTATGCATCAGGAACAAATCATACCCTTCCAACAAATGGCTGGGCACGATCATTCAGCGGTATCGGCCTGGATAGTTTTTGTAAAAAAATAACCTATCAGGAGATTACAAGGGAAGGATTTCAAAATCTGGGACCTATTATTGAGGAGATGGCTCATGCAGAGGAACTTTTTGCGCATAAAAATGCCGCTACGTTACGAATGAAACAGTTTCCGAAGTGAATGCAGTGATCTCATCTTTTTAAAGGAAACATAAACATGAACATAGATATTAATACTCTTCTGCGCGAAAATATTCGGAATTTAAAACCCTACTCAAGTGCCCGTGATGAATTTTCGGGCGACGCTGCTGTATTTCTCGACGCTAACGAGAATCCATATAATATTCCATGGAACCGTTACCCCGATCCACATCAACGTATACTCAAGAAAAAGGTCAGTGAAATTAAAAACATCAACGTTCAGAATATTTTCCTTGGCAATGGAAGCGATGAACCAATCGACCTGCTCTTTCGTGCATTTTGTGAGCCTGGCAGAGATGATGTGGTATCCATAAATCCTACATACGGAATGTACAAGGTTGCTGCTGATACAAATGATATCCGGGTAAACCTTGTGTCAATTTCCGAAGATTTCAATCTGGATGCAGATTTGGTTCTCTCAGCAGTGACTCCTCATTCAAAAATAATTTTTCTCTGCTCTCCTAATAATCCGACAGGGAATGCATTGAATAAGGATAGTATCCTGAAGATTATCAATACATTTAAGGGTATTGTAGTTGTTGATGAGGCATACATAGATTTCTGTCCGGAGAATTCATTGCTTGCTGATTTGGACAAATATCCAAATCTTGTGATTCTTCAGACTTTTTCGAAGGCATGGGGAATGGCAGGCCTGAGATTGGGTATGGCCTTTGCAAGTGAACTGGTCATCGATGTTTTAAGCAGGATAAAATATCCCTACAACCTTAATATTTTAACTCAGCAAAAGGCTCTTGAACTTTTAGGTGATGAAAAGTCAATGAGAGGATGGGTGGAGATAATCCTTAAAGAAAGAGAGCTGCTTGTCGAAAAATTTAAAACCTATCCCTTTGTAATTAAGGTATATCCATCGGATTCTAATTTTGTTCTCGTTCAGGTTTACGATCCCCGTGGTATTTATCAATATCTTGTTGATGAGAAAATAATTGTCAGGGACCGGTCCTCCGTAGCACTTTGTGAAGGTTGTCTGCGTATCAGTATCGGCTCACCTGAAGAAAATGCAATTCTAACGGAGGCACTTGACAAATTGATTTAAGATTATTCAAAACAATTCATCTGAATGAAAAAAGTTCTATTTATCGATCGCGACGGAACACTTATTGTCGAACCAGTTAGCGATATGCAGGTCGATTCTCTTGAAAAACTTGAATTTATTCCAGGAGTCTTCCGGAACCTTTATAATATACAGGAATATCTTGACTTTGAATTGGTTATTGTAACCAATCAGGATGGCCTTGGAACGTCTTCCTTCCCGGAGGAGACATTTTGGCCGGCGCAACAAAAAATGTTAAAAGCCTTTGAGAATGAGGGCATAGTTTTTAAAAATATCCATGTAGATCCTTCCTTGCCAGAGGATAATTCTCCATACCGAAAACCGGGAGTTGGAATGTTGGAAGAATATTTCAATGGAGATTATGATCTGGCCGGTTCATTTGTGATTGGCGACCGCAAAACAGATATTGAACTAGCCAAAAACCTTGGGACTAAGGGCATATATTTTGCACCCCAAAATCAGAACGATTCATTACCGGATAATTTGACACAGTATTGCTCATTGGTAACCGATAATTGGGAAGCTATTTTCAACTATCTCGTAATTGGTGAACGGACAGCAACAATAAGCCGCAAAACAGCTGAGACTGATATCTTTGTAGAACTTAAACTCGATGGCTCAGGAAAGTGTAATATTCATACTGGTCTGGCTTTCTTTGATCACATGCTTGATCAGATAGGTCGGCACTCCGGTTGCGATCTCACGATTAAAGTTACCGGGGATCTGGCTGTTGATGAACACCATACGATTGAAGATACTGGGATTGCCCTGGGAGAGGCGATCAGAAAAGCTCTGGGAGATAAAAGGGGTATCGAGCGGTATGGGTTTTGTTTGCCAATGGACGATTGCCTGGCACAGGTGGCCCTGGATTTTGGCGGAAGACCGTGGATAGTATGGAATGCAGACTTTAAGCGCGAAAAAGTTGGTGATATGCCTACAGAGATGTTCTTTCATTTCTTTAAATCGTTGTCCGATTCATCATTGGCAAATTTGAATATTCAGGCAGAGGGGACTAATGAACATCATAAGATTGAAGGGATCTTTAAGGCTTTTGCCAGGGCATTAAAAATGGCAATCCGAAAAGATCCGTTTGTACAATCATTACCAAGTACTAAAGGATTACTTTAAAATACATAGTAAAGCAGAACCAAAAACACAATCTATGCTTTCGATTCGTAAGGATTCAGGAATAAGAAATACAGCGATATTGCTTATTTATTGTAAGGACAAACAAGGAATTCTGGCCGCTGTAACAGAATTTTTAAATGAAAACCGTGGCAATATTATTTACCTTGACCAGCATGTCGATCATGAGGAAGGGATCTTTTATATGCGTGTTGAATGGGAACTCGACAAATTTGCAATTCCGCGTGAGAAAATCTCTGATTATTTTGAAACACTTATTGCACGGAAATTCTCAATAACCTTCTTTCTTCATTTTTCCGATAAGAAGCCAAGGATTGCCGTTTTCGTATCGAAAATGTCTCATTGCCTCTTTGATATCCTTTCGAGATACGCAGCGGGTGAGTGGGACACCGAAATACCTGTAATCATCAGTAATCATGATACTTTGCGTCCAGTTGCAACAAGCTTTGGGATAGATTTTCATCTCGTTGAGAAAAATGCCTCCAATAAACATGAGCAGGAGGAACTTGAAATGGAAATACTTCAGAAATATGATATAGATTTTGTTGTTCTTGCCAGATATATGCAGGTCTTGTCCGATCGCTTTGTAGCCAGTTACCCGAACAGGATAATCAATATTCATCACTCTTTTCTTCCAGCCTTTGCCGGAGCAAAACCTTATCACGCAGCACATGAGCGCGGAGTCAAAATCATTGGGGCAACGAGTCATTATGTTACAGCGGATCTTGACGCAGGTCCAATTATAGCACAGGATGTAGTGAGAATATCTCATATCGATACTGTCGAAAGCCTGATCCGAAAAGGCAGGGACCTTGAAAAGATTGTGTTAAGCGAGGCTGTCTATAAACACCTTCAAAGAAAAATACTCGTCTATAACAACAGAACTGTTGTTTTCAATTAAAAACAACTTAACCGGAAAGCACCTCAAATGAAGATTGTAATTATTAAATACAATGCCGGAAATATCCGGTCAGTCGATTTCGCACTGCAGCGACTGGGTGTAACAGCAATCATAACCGACGATCATCAGGAAATCCGTAATGCAGACCGGGTTATATTTCCTGGAGTTGGTGAGGCTTCGACAACCATGGGTTATCTTAAGGATCATAAACTTGACATTCTGATACGCGATCTCAAACAGCCTGTATTGGGCGTGTGCCTTGGTTTACAGCTTATGTGTGCTCATTCTGAAGAGGGGAATACTACTTGTCTGGGTATCTTTCCGGAGAAGGTAATCAAATTCGTCAGGCCATCCGAAGATTCAATCACCTACAAAATTCCTCACATGGGCTGGAACAGCGTATCCGGATTAAAATCGGCGCTTTTCGATACTGTTAATGAAGAGGATTATTTTTATTTTGTTCACTCGTTTTATGCAGCCTCCGGAATAGATACCGCAGCAACCTGTAACTATATTGTCCCTTTTAGTGCTGCCCTTCACCGGGATAATTTCTACGCGACTCAATTCCATCCGGAGAAGAGCGGTCGTACAGGTTCAAAAATTCTTGAGAATTTTATAAATTTAAAATATTGATTATCATCATGATTGAAATAATTCCTGCTATTGACATAATCGAAGGAAAGTGTGTGCGGCTAAGTCAGGGTGATTATAGACAAAAAACTATTTATAATGAAAATCCTCTCGAGGTTGCAAAAATGTTTGAGAATGCAGGAATAAAGCGTTTGCACCTCGTTGACCTTGATGGTGCAAAAGCTCAACACATTGTCAATCATGCCGTACTTGAGAAAATAGCTAAAAATACGTCACTTATTATTGATTTTGGTGGTGGATTGAAGTCTGAGGAAGATCTCGATATAGCGTTTAGTTCAGGAGCCTCAATGATTACCGGGGGAAGCATTGCAGTAAAATCGCCGGAAGTTTTGTTGAAATGGATAGGTAAATATGGTCCGGATAAGATTATTCTGGGAGCAGATGCCCGAAATGAAATGATAGCTGTGGCAGGATGGCAGGAGAGTTCAGACAGCGACATATTTACGTTTATCAGCAAATGGCACTCTTTAGGCATCAGGAAAATAATAAGTACAGATATTAGCCGGGATGGAATGTTGGAAGGTGCAGCAACCGACCTTTATAAAAAAATTCTCCTTGCTGTGCCGGATGCTTACCTCATCGCCAGTGGTGGTGTAAGTTCAATGGATGATATCCTTGAATTGCAAAATGCAGGAATTCCTGCAGTAATAACCGGAAAGGCGATCTATGAAGGACGCATTTCCATGGAAGATATTACCAGATTTATTAATTAAGAATTAAAAATGCTTGCGAAACGAATAATTCCATGCCTCGACATTCGCGACGGTCAGACTGTCAAAGGGATAAATTTTGTGAATATAATCAATGTTGGTGATCCGGTTGAGTTAGGTAAGCTATATGCAGAACAGGGTGCAGATGAACTTGTATTTTTGGATATCACAGCTACGCATGAAGGCAGGAAAACATTTGTAGAACTTGTAAAGAAAATAGCTCAAAACCTGGATATTCCATTTACTGTAGGTGGAGGAATAAGTGAAATTAAAGACGCTGAGGCATTACTTGCAGCCGGAGCTGATAAGATCTCCATCAACTCTTCGGCAGTGAGAAACCCTAAACTTATTGATGATCTGGCACGTAATTTCGGGAGTCAGTTTGTTGTTGTTGCAATTGATGCTCGTGAAGCCAGTAATCACTGGACTGTTACCGTAAACGGGGGCCGGATTCCAACAGAAAAGGAGCTTTTCTCATGGGCAAAGGAGACTGAAGACCGAGGTGCCGGTGAGATTCTTTTTACTTCGATGAACCACGATGGTACTAAAAATGGTTTTGCCAATAAAGAACTGGCAAAATTGTCAGACAATTTAAGTATCCCGATTATTGCATCAGGAGGGGCTGGAAGCATGGAACACTTTGCCGAAGTATTTACTGAGGGTAAGGCAGATGCTGGCCTTGCAGCAAGTATTTTCCATTATCGCGAAATTGCCATTCCCGATCTAAAGAACTACCTTCGCGGACGCGGAATCAGTATCAGGTAAAATACAAATCAATTGTCATTCATCGACAGGCTGTTGATTTACATTCACATATCTAAAAGTATTAGGAGCTAAAAATATATGGAACTAAATTTCTCAAAATTGGAAGGAGGCCTGCTTCCTGCTATCATTCAGGATAATACAACAGGCAAGGTTTTGATGCTTGGGTTTATGAATCAGGAAGCTTATGAAAAAACAATCTCCTCGAAGCTTGTTACTTTCCATAGCCGAACAAAAAACAGATTGTGGACCAAGGGTGAGGAATCCGGTAATTTCTTAAATGTTGTTTCCATTCAGGCTGATTGCGATCAGGATACCTTGCTTATTAAGGTCAATCCTGTTGGTCCGGTTTGTCATACAGGAACTGATACCTGCTGGGGCGATGAAAATAAGGTTGACGACATCCTGTTTCTTAAACAATTACAGGATTTTATTGACAAACGTAAAATAGAAATGCCAAAGGGTTCGTATACCACATCGCTTTTTGAAGATGGTATTTCAAGGATGGCTCAAAAAGTAGGTGAAGAGGCAGTCGAAACTGTAATAGAAGCCATGGCAAATAACGATGAGAGACTACTTTATGAGGCTTCTGACCTCCTTTATCATCTTATCGTTCTGCTGGCCCACAAGGGTTATCGTATTGAAGATCTGGCTCGTGAACTTAAAAAAAGACATAAATAGGTGCCATACTCACTGTTATTTTAGCGATTCGATATTAAAATGTTTAGAAATAAATTATTCCCATTTCTGATTTTTATTTTATTTGCATTCCTGATTACTTCCATATCATTAGCCGCGACAAGGATAGTTGTAACTGATCAGGACAAATTGCTTCTCAAGGAAAAACTTGACAAGTTTGCTGCTGACCGGAACCTCCCGACAGGTGCACTCATTCTGAAAATTGGTCTTGACTTCAGGGATACACCCTATGTGGCGAATACTTTGGATCGTGAAATTGAGGAGAACCTTGTTATAAATTTAAGGGAACTGGATTGCACTACTTTTGTTGAAAATTGTCTGGCAATCGCACTAACTATTAAGAGTGATAAGCCGGATTTTGCGACCTTTTCTTCCTTGCTTCAGAAGATCAGATACCGAAATGGTAACTTAAATGGTTATCCGAGCCGGCTGCACTATTTTAGTGAATGGATTACTGATAATGCAGCAAAAGGGTTTGTCAAAGATGTAACACAATTGGCAGGCGGATCGAAATACGCCATTGCGCTTAATTTCATGGGATCACATCCTGATCTTTATCCTCAGCTCAAGAGTAAACCTGTTCTGATTAAGGAAATCATAGAAGCAGAGAAACACATTTCGGGTACTACTTATTATTTTATCCCAAAGGAAAAGTTACCTAACCACGAAAACGCCCTCCATGACGGCGATATCATAGCCCTGACAACGAAAATTCCGGGACTCGATGTATCACATTTAGGTTTGATATTAAAAAAAGACCATAAAACCTATCTGCTTAATGCCTCCTCAATTCAAATGAAGGTTAGTATAACACCTCTCACTCTTAGGGAATACCTTAACAAATCAAAAAATGTATCGGGTATTTTTGTTATCAGAGCAAATTAATAAGTAGCTAATATATTGATATATATGTATGTATGTATGTATGTATGTATGTATGTATGTATGTATGTATGTATCGGTAAATAATAAAGACCGGTTGAAAAACCGGTCTTTATTATTTATAATGGATTTGAAATTTTACTTCATAACATATTGATGAATCTTTTTGGCTGCATCGCGACCAGACCGAATAGCCCAAACCACAAGACTGGCTCCTCTTGTTGCATCACCGCCAACAAAAATTTTATCCATGTTTGTTGCATTTTCGATTGACTTAACATTTCCTCTTTCATCATATTCAACGCCAAGACTATCCAGTAGCCCTTTATGCACCGGAGATAAAAATCCCATGGAGAGAAGTACAAGATCGGCTTCAATGATCTCAAGCGAACCGGGAATCTCCTTCATTGTCATCCTTCCGTTTTCACTGACCCATTCAACTTTAACTACTTCAACACCTGCAAGAACACCATTTTTCCCAATAAACCGTTTGGTTGCAAGATTCCATCTTCTTTCACAACCTTCGAGGTGCGAACTAGAGGTCCGCAAGGTATTAGGCCAGTAGGGCCAAGGATTATCACCAGTCCTCTTAAGAGGTGGTTTGGAGAGGATTTCAATCTGAGTTACAGATAATGCTTTCTGCCTAATTGATGTACCAACACAATCAGATCCTGTATCTCCACCACCGATAACCAATACTTTTTTGTCCTTTGCACTTAGACGCTCCTTTTCCGGAACTTCGAGGCCACTTACAACCTTGTTCTGCTGACGTAGAAATTCCATTGCAAAATATATTCCCTTGAGGTCTCTGCCTTCTGCCGGCAGATCACGCGGTTCCATCGCTCCGCATGCCAGACAAATTGCATCATAGTCTTTTAGTACTTTTTCCGCAGAAATATCAATTCCAACTTTCGTATTGACCTGAAACTTGATCCCTTCTTTTTCAAAAAGATTTATTCTTCTGTCAATTATCGTTTTATTCAATTTAAAGTCCGGAATGCCATAACGTAATAGTCCCCCTACCTTATCATCCTGTTCAAATACAGTCACAGAATGTCCGGCTTTGTTAAGCAAATCAGCCGCAGATAATCCTGCAGGACCTGAGCCAATAACGGCAATTTTCTTTCCGGATCTTTTTTCTGGGATCTGTTCAGTGACGTGGCCCATATCGAATGCTTTTTCGACAATGGAGCATTCGTTTTCACGGATAGTCACTGCTTCCTCGTGAATCGCAAGTACACACGACTTTTCGCATGGAGCGGGACAGACCCGGCCTGTAAATTCAGGGAAGCTGTTTGTTGCATTAAGCAGATCATAAGCCTCGTCCCATTTCCCGCGATAAACAGCATCCTGCCACTCAGGAATATTACTTTCAACCGGACAGGAGCTATGGCAAAAAGGTATTCCACAATCCATACACCGTGATGCCTGATCTTTACGATCATTTTCATTAAGTGTCTGTTCTACTTCACCATAGTCAAATATTCTCTCGTTAACGGGGCGATAACCGCTATCTTTCCTTTCTATTTCTATAAAACCTTTAGGATTTCCCATATTTTTTACTTTAATCGTTGTTCGTGTTAAACGTTTCTACTTTAGTGATTATTCTCTTCTGTCCGGCGCATCTTCAGCCATTTCGAGCTTGCGCATCACCTCTTTTAATTTCAGTTCGTTCAACACTTTTTTATATTCCAAAGGAATAACTTTTACAAATTTAGGTAAGTATTCTTCCCAGTTGGTGAGTATCTTTCCGGCCAGTGGACTCTGAGTAAACAGCAGGTGTTTACTGATAAGGTCCTGTAATTCGGAAATATCTGCCTTGTCTTCTACAGGGCCTAATTCAACTAATCCTGTGTTACAGAAATATTCAAAATCACCGTTTTCGTCAAGAACATAAGCGATACCTCCACTCATACCTGCTGCAAAGTTCCGGCCTGTAGTTCCAAGGACCACGGTACGCCCGCCGGTCATATACTCACAGCAATGGTCACCTGATCCTTCGACAACAGCTCTGGCACCTGAGTTGCGGACGCAAAAACGTTCACCTGCCACCCCTTGTATAAACACATCACCACTTGTTGCACCGTATAAAGTTGTATTACCTACAATAATATTCTTGTCCGGAGCGAAGGTTGAACCTCTTGGAGGGACAACGATTATTTTACCTCCAGACAAACCTTTACCCAGATAATCATTGGAATCCCCTTCTAATCTGAAGGTTACTCCTTTGACGAGGAATGCTCCAAAGCTCTGTCCGGCAGTTCCATTAAATGTGCAATTGATTGTGTCCTTCGGTAATCCTTCTTCTCCGTAACGCTTCGAAATCTGCCCTGACAACATAGCCCCGACAGTACGCATTGCATTATGGATATTATAGGCAAGCCAGACTTTTTCGCCACTCTTGATCGCCTTGTTGGCATCCCTGATCAATGAGTTATCGATCACATCATCAAGATTTTTGGTATTAGGATGTGTATTCCGGATAGGATATATCCTCGCTTCATCAGGGAGGTTCAGGAATTTGGATAAATCAACATTTTTCATCTTCCAGTTTGTAACATCCGGATTTTGCTCCAGCAGATCAACCCGGCCAACGAGGTCATCAAACGAACGGACGCCGATTTCTGCCATATATTCGCGGATCTCTTCGGCTATAAAAGTGAAATAATTAATTACATATTGTGAACGTCCAAGGAAACGTTTTCTAAGTGTTTTATTTTGGGTGGCAACGCCTGCAGGACAAGTGTTCAAATGGCATTTCCGCATCATTATACAACCTAACGAAATTAGTGCCCCGGTTGCGAACCCAAACTCTTCTGCCCCGAGCATTCCCATAATAACTACATCACGGCCTGTTTTTAACTGACCATCGACCTGAAGTTTTACACGGCCGCGGAGGTTATTCATTACAAGTGTCTGCTGTGTCTCAGCAATTCCGAACTCAGCAGGTAACCCTGCATGTTTGATTGAACTGGCTGGTGATGCACCTGTTCCACCCTCGCAACCACTTACAATGATAATATCAGAAAATCCTTTGGCAACACCTGCTGCAATGGTTCCAACTCCCGATTCAGCCACTAATTTTACAGATACTTTGGCGTCAGGATTAACATTTTTCAAATCAAATATCAGCTGAGCTAAATCCTCGATAGAATAAATATCATGGTGAGGAGGTGGAGATATCAGTGTAATACCCGGAGTCGAATGTCTGAGCTTTGCAATAATTTTGTTGACCTTAAATCCAGGTAATTGTCCTCCTTCACCTGGTTTAGCGCCCTGAGCTATTTTAATTTGTAGTTCCTGGGCATTTATCAGGTAATTATTTGTTACGCCAAAACGACCCGAGGCGATTTGTTTTATTTTTGAGTTTCTGTCGGTGCCAAAACGGCTGGCATCCTCGCCCCCTTCTCCTGTATTACTTCTGCCACCAATTGTGTTCATGGCAACAGCAATTGCCTCATGTGCCTCCTTAGATATTGATCCATAAGACATTGCGCCAGTGACAAAACGCTTCATGATTTCCGAAGCCGGTTCAACTTCATCAAGTGAAATCGGATTCCTCTTCCATTTTAATGCACCCCGGATGAAGGCTGGTTGAGCTGTTTGCTCATCAACAAGCTTGCTGAATTTCTTGTAAACCTGGTAATCTTCAGATTTTGTTGCCCACTGCAAAAGTGCTACACTCTGCGGATTCCATGCATGAAACTCGCCACGGTTCCGGTAATGATATTCACCAACGGTTGAGAAGGAAACTTTCTTTGGCTGATCATTATAGGCATCGGCATGGAATAACATTGCCTCATGGAAGATCTCTTCGTAACCAACACCGCCAATGCGCGATGGAGTACCTTTGAAATAATTTTCAATCAGTTCGTCACTTACACCTACAGCTTCAAAAAGCTGAGATCCATGGTAAGACCGAAGAGTCGAAATTCCCATCTTGGACAGGATCTTGAGAAGTCCTTTGTCAATAGATTTGATATAATTTTTGCGGGCTTCGTAGTAAGGGATTTTGATCTCACCTTCACCTACAAGGTAATCGATGGCTGCAAAAGCCAGATAAGGATTTACAACGCTGGCACCATAACCTAGTAACAAAGCAAAATGCATGATCTCACGAGGTTCGGCACTCTCAACGATAATTCCAACCTGCATTCGTTTCTTATTCTTGATAAGATGGTGATGGACTGCAGCAACCGACAGGAGAGATGGAATTGGAACCATATCCTCCGAGACATTCCTGTCAGTAAGGATAATAAAATTCTGGTGGTCATCAACAGCTTTCTCAGCACTTTCAAGCATTGCCTTGAAGGCTTTTTTGAACCCTTCAACACCTTCTTTTACAGGGAAGAGCATCGGTATAGTGGCATGACTAAAGGTCTCATGTTTTAAATCCTTAATCTTGCCAAGGTCCGTGTTTGTTATTATCGGGCTATCAAATTTTATCAGTTTACAATGGTCAGGTGTCGCATCAAGGATATTGCTGCTTAACGAACCGATATAATTTGTTAACGACATGACCAAACCCTCCCGGATTGGATCGATTGGCGGATTTGTTACCTGAGCAAATAACTGCCGGAAATAGCTGAAAAAACGTTTCGGCTTTTCAGAGAACACAGCAAGTGGAGTATCGTTCCCCATAGAACTTGTAGGTTCCTGAGCTGTTTCTGCCATCTCCTTGATGATGATCATCATCTCTTCCTTACTGTACCCAAAAACTTTGGAGTAAGGTCCGAACTCATCGCCCATATTTGACGGGACATCTTGCTTGACTTTTATTTTCTCAAGTTCTAATCTGTTTTCTTTTAGCCAGTTAACATACGGGTTTTGACGACTTAGCTGGGCCTTCACCTCATTATCAGGAATAATAATGCCTAAATGTGTATCAACAAGTAATAATTTACCTGGTCTTAACCGGCCTTTTTCTTTGATATCTTCTGCTGGAAATACCTGCACTCCAACTTCAGAACCCATAACGATCATGTCGTTTTTTGTGATCACATACCTGGAGGGGCGGAGGCCGCTTCTGTCGAGCGTGCCACCAATGTAACGTCCATCGGAGAATACCATAGATGCCGGTCCGTCCCATGGTTCCATGATCGTTGAATGATATTCGTAGAAGGCCTTGAGGCTCTCGGGTATAGGATTTTTCTCGTTAAATGATTCAGGGATAAGCATACACAATGAATGTGGCATACTTCGTCCGGTCATGTGCAGAAATTCAAGGGTGTTATCAAATGAAGCTGAGTCAGATTTCCCGGGTTCGATTATCGGGAACAATTTGTCCAGTTCGTCTCCGAACTGATCGGACTGCAGCAGAGATTCGCGTGCGTGCATCCATTGACGGTTACCCTTTATTGTATTTATTTCCCCGTTATGAGCTATCATCCTGAACGGTTGGGCAAGGCTCCAGGTAGGGAAAGTATTCGTACTGAAACGGGAATGAACCAATGCTATAGCACTAGTCATCAGTGGATTTGTGAGATCTTTAAAGTAATCTCTCAACTGTCCAGGGGTAAACATTCCTTTATAGATGAGAATCCTGCTTGAGAAGCTTGGGAGATAAAATGCATCTTTATCAGCTAGCTGCGACTCTCTCACCACACGTTCTGCCTGTTTGCGGGCAAGGTAAAGTTTACGCTCCAGAATATCCTGCTCATAATTACCCCTGACGAATATTTGACGGATCAAAGGTTCTGATCGCCTGGCTATTTCACCAATTACAGAATTATCAACAGCAACATCACGCCAGGTTATCAACGTTAGTCCTTCAGCCTCTACATAACGATTGAGCACCTCTATACAATAAGCAGACTCTTCCTCATCCCTGGGTAAAAACACCAGTCCAGTGCCATACTTGCCTGCTTCGGGGACTGGAATTTTCAGTGAGACATAAAAATCATGAGGCAGCTGCATCAGGATACCGGCACCATCACCTGTTTTATTATCGGAGCTTGTTGCTCCCCGGTGATCCATATTCAGGAGAACAGTAAGTCCGCGCTGAATTATATCATGCGACTTTTGTCCCTTTATATGGGCTACAAATCCGATCCCACAGGCATCATGTTCATTGCTGGGATCATAAAGCCCTTGAGCTTTTGGAAAACTATTTGATTCCATGTACTATAAAATTATCAAACCATCCTACCATCAATCCGATAGGAACCGTTTATTATTATCTGTTGGTAATTTCTCCGTAAATAGCGATAATCTGTAACAAATTGAAAGTAAATATCAGCTATTTTTTAAAATCTAACATCAAAAATACAAAATTTACTTTAAAAATCCACTAATCAATATTGCAGTAACAGACAATTTTAAGCTCTCTGACTTTCGATTTCCCCGCTCGTGTGAGTAAAGTCCTTAATAATCAGCGTTCTGCATTCAGATATTAAATAATCATTAAATGTCGTTTAGCTATATTTCTTAGCTAATTTTCGGCAAATTGAAATCAACCGGTGCGATTTTAAGACTCTTTATCTGAATTGGAACGTTTGATCCTTCCACATGTTATTTATTGAGTTCTGACAAGAGACGTTCAAAAGCAGATTCCACCCTGTTGAAATTGAAGTCGCTGATTATCCGGTTCTTTTTTTCAGCTATCTGCTTATTACACAAGTTCCCAATACTACCTTCGTGCGTATGGGTGATCGTTTTATCGGGATGGAAATCATGATTATTGATGGATACTCCTACAAGTCTGTATGCCTCCCGAAAAGGGACACCCTGCACAACCATCCTGTTTACCTCTTCGACACTGTAAATATTCTCATATCGCTTATCGTCCATGATTTTTGTATTCACTGTCATGTTGCTGATAGCGAAACATGCAATTGACAGACAGTTTTTTAATTCCGCAAACGCCGGTATAAATTCTTCCTTGACAAGCTGAAGATCCCTGAAATAGCCGCTTGGCAAGTTGTTTGTCATGAGTAAAATCTGATTGGGAAGCGACTGTATTCGATTGCAGTGGGACCGGAGAAGCTCAAAGACATCCGGATTTTTTTTATGAGGCATAATGCTTGATCCTGTAGTCAGTTCGTCCGGAAGAGAGACAAAGCTGAAATTCTGACTCATAAACAAACAAACATCATAAGCGAGTCTGGATAGGGTTGCGGCAACCGATGCGAGGGCAAAAGCAGTAATCTTCTCAACCTTACCTCTTCCCATTTGTGCATAAATTACATTATAATTCAGGGTCTCGAAGCCCAGAAGATCGGTTGTCATTGATCTGTTAAGCGGGAAAGATGAGCCATATCCTGCAGCTGAACCAAGTGGATTCTGATCCGCAATTCTGTAAGCGGTCTGAAGAAGTAGTAAGTCATCTGTCAGACTTTCTGAATATGCTCCAAACCAGAGTCCAAATGATGAGGGCATCGCGACCTGCAGGTGAGTATATCCGGGCATGAGCACATTCTTGTATTTTTCACTCTGGGAAATGAGTATTTCAAAAAGCTCAGCTACCTCGTAGACAATAGTTTTTATCTCATGCCTGATGAATAATTTCAGATCCAGCAGAACCTGATCATTTCTGGAACGGCCACTATGAATTTTCTTACCGGTATCACCAAGTCTTCTGGTTAATATCAATTCTACCTGGGAATGAACGTCTTCGCTTCCTTCTTCAATAATAAAATTGGCTGATTTTATATCGGCATAAATAGCCCGTAATTCATTTGTGAGTGAATTCAGTTCCTGAGAGGTCAGTAAACCTATGGATTCAAGCATCCTGATATGGGCCAAAGATCCGAGAACATCGAATTCAGCAAGGAAATAATCCATTTCTGTATCCTTTCCGATAGTAAATGATTCGATGAGCTTATTTATTTCTGTCCCTTTGTCCCAAAGTTTCATGTACAATTGTAATTATTAGATGTTTTGCAAATTTATTATAATCCTTGCAAAAAATGGCCAAAGGAGAATCACAGAGTATAAAAATTACGGGATTTGTTAATAATTTATTCGAATTTATGATCTAATTATTGTTTTTCAGCCATTGGTCTCTTTCCAGGTTATATTTTTCAATATCCTTTTTGGAGTTGGTACGCAGGAAGCGGTTTGTTGGCATCAGATATTTTGCATTATTTGGCAATTGCTGGTAACTAATTGATTTAATTCCTGCAGCATCCTTACGGATAGTAAATCCATCGAAAGGAGATCCATTTGTTGTAAAGGCACCAAATTTTATAGAATCTGCCGATACATCAAGAATCTGGTACATTTGGGTATTTGAAGCAAGTTTATCCATCTTGTCTGAGAATTTAAGATCATAAACTTTTGGACTTGCATGGGTGACGATGTAGACTGTACCTGGTTTGTCATCCCCCTGGTCGGCTGGAATATGCGCCGCCCTGCCATAAGAATGATCATGCCCTGAAAGGACAAGGTCCACATTATACTGATCAAATAAGGATTTAAACAAGGTTCTCAGATAAAAATAATCACGACCTCTGCTTGTCGAATAGAGTGGATGATGCATAATAACAATGATCCATCTTTTATGAGTGTTTTCAAGAACTGATTTTAACCATTTTCGTTGTTCAAGAGCGGATGGGAGAGATTGAATTCCGTTTGAATCAAGGCTTATAATCCTTGTGTTCTGGTAATCCCAGTAGCAGGCGCGTCCCTTAAAGTTTTCAGGTCCGTTTTGGGGAAACGGAAAGTGAGCCATCCATCGCTCATCAAGTCTTTGAATAACACCTTTATGGTATTCATGGTTACCAGGGGTGGCAAGGATGGGTATAGTTCTGAAAAGATTTCCTCCGGAGCGAAACCATTCACCCCAGTAGGCATCATGGGGCCTTTCGATCATGTCACCGATAAACAACATAAAGTCAGCGTCCGGTCTGCTTTCCGATGCACGGTGAAAAAGTTTTCCCGCAGATCCATTAATTGAATCCTGAACATCCCCAATATAAATAAAGGAAAAAGTACTGTCCTTAACGTTACCCATCTTAAATGAGTACCAGTCTGACCAAAGATTTCCATTGGCTACACGATATTGATAGGTTTCACCTCCGTTAAGATTCCTGAGTGCTACTCTAAAAAAGGCAGAGGCACCTCCTGATGTTTTTAAGATTTTTGATTTGGCGTTATAAGTGGTTGTATCTCCATTGAAAGATTTGCCTGTTACCTGCAGGGTTCCCTGATGATTAATTGTGTCTCCCTCCCAGGTTACATCTCTGGAGTTGGTCGCATCACCGGACCATGAAATAAGTATTCTTCCCGGCTCCGGTGACGGATGATAAACTGGTTCAGGCGGGTTGTAAAACCATGAATCCCATTTAATCCAGATTACAACTATTGTCAGGATGGCTACACCGACCCAAATTGTTCTTTTTGTTGTGTGTTTCATTTTTGGCCCTTTCTCCAAATATAATCTTTATTCTTTAACTACATATACTACTTAAAAATGTTTAGCAGGAGAACTTGTTTATAGTTTGATTCCCTTTTAGTTCAATATTCATAACAAATATCAAAAAGATCATATATTCAATAATAAATATCTAATATGTCAATATAAATTTATAAAAAAATCAAAATGATATCAATTCTTGATAATTGGTATCAAAATACTCATAATGAACGATTAGAATGTTTAATTATTATCAAAATAGGGTATGCAGTGTTAAATAAATGTTATTAAGAACAGAATAAATAAAAAATATGGGGGTGTATATGGAAAAAACAATAAGTTTGCGCCATAAAACAATAAAAAATGGGGGTCTATCAAAATAAAATAAAAAATGAACTTATTTAAAGCATCTCGAATTCCTAAAATTATTGTTAAACTTTAAAAGATTATTATGAAAAAAGTTAGTTTATTCTTATTCGTCGCTTTTGTTTTGGCAGGAGCTTTTACCGGTTTTGCACAAGAGTCAAAAGGGGCCTGGTCAGCAGGGGCAGATGTAGTCAGTAGTTATATCTGGAGGGGATCCAAGGCAGGTGCGTTTAGCATCCAACCTACTGTAAAGTACACTTCCGGAATCTTTTCGATCGGAGCATGGGGATCAGGAGACCTTACTACAGGCTCACCAGAAGAGGCAGATCTGTTTGCCTTATTTTCGTTGAAATCGGGTCTTTCACTTGGTTTAACCGATTACCACTACAACACAACGAAATATTTTGCGGACAAAGCACATGCAATTGAAGGAAATTTAGGTTATACCAAGGGTAACTTTAGTATCGCTGGTAATTACATCTTCAATGTTGCCTCCGGGACAGTTGGAAACGACAAGTATTTGGAAGCTGGTTATCAGTTTAAAACTGTTAAATTATTTGTCGGAGCAGGGGATGGCTGGTACACAAATGATGCCTCTTTCCAGGTCTGTAACATAGGTGTAACTGCATCCAAGACATTGAAATTCAGTGAGTCTTTCTCAATTCCTCTAACAGGGTCAATCATTCTAAACCCAAATAAGGAGCAGATATTTTATGTAATTGGCATTTCATTATAAACTATTAATAATCTGAAGCATGAAAGCTACAACAATCAACTCCCGAAGTACGGGGATTTTCACCAGGATAAATGAAAACATATCTAAACCTAAAAACTGGAAATTAGGTTTTACAATTTTAGCAGGAAAAATGATTGGACTCTTTGTCGTGATCATGGCAATGATGATGATCCCTGGTCTAATTGGTACATCTGCAATGGCTGCAGATACTTACACGCCTCACGAGACATCAATGATAAACAGTTTAAATACTGTTTGGACTCTGGTGGCAGCATTCCTTGTATTTGGGATGCAGGCTGGTTTCGTGATGCTTGAAGCCGGTTTTGCAAGAAAGCGTGAAACAGTAAATATTTTGGTCGAATGTGTACTTGATACTGCAATCTGTGGCATATCCTTCTGGGCTATAGGTTACGCATTCATGTTTAGTCATGGTAATGGTTTTATAGGAACACAATGGTTCTTCCTTCAGGGAGCACCTGACACGTATGAGGCAACTGGTGTTGCGATTTTGGCTCACTGGATTTTTCAGTTTGCTTTTGCTGATACCGCTTCAACAATTACCTCTGGCGCAATGATCGGC
>CAINLJ010000079.1 GCA_903850335.1 uncultured Bacteroidia bacterium
GGAAGATTGATTTCAATATTCTTGAATTGATCGATATTTTCGATATTTCATAAGAATTAAGCATAAAATAGAGTACATCTGAAAATTCGGAGTACTCCCTCTTATTCAGCTTTCTCCAGTACAATCACCCAATCCTGAGGTGCTGGAAGACGTGACAAATGGTATTCGCCATCGGTTACTATCATTACCATCGGGATAGAAGCTGCCGGCCTGACATTGGGGTTTTCATTCATAATTAACCTTTGCAGGTGATGATGTTTTTTGAAGGCTTCATGCTTAACAATACCCACCATTGGATTCTTTTCCAGAGTGTTGATGATAATACCCAGATCATAACTTATTCCAGTCGAAGGGTTAAATAAATAAGCCTGATAGGGCACATCCTTTTCGAGATGTATGATTTTTGGTAGATTCTATATGGTAGTTATAGATTCCCTCAGATGGAGGGGAAAACCGAACCGTCCAACGGTTTCCGCCAGACCAATATGCCGGTACTATCCATTGTTCCCGGCCGTTTTCGAAAATCCCATTGGCTTCAGTGTCTGTAAAGGGATTGTTGGAAGACTGAGAAGCTATAAAGGAAGTCTGAAATATTTCATACTGCCTGACCACTTTTTCTGCGCTTGAATGAGTCAGAGTGACAATCAAAAGCATCCACAAGAAAAATATTATTTTAAATATGTGATTTGTTGAAGTTTTAAAAGGTATGGGCATAATAATAAGAAAATTAAGGATTAGACATTCTGAAAAATCACAGGATGTTTATTTGTCAGTTAATCCAATTCCCAATCCAAACATTACAGTTACCAAATTAAAAACGGCAATCAATAGGATAATAACAAATACTCCAGTTAGAATCTTGATTTTGATTATGCCAATTCGATCAGGGTAATCTCTGGCAATATACCCAAACGTCCCTGATAGCCAAGGAATCCATAGCCGCGATTGACGTAAAGGTATTGGTTTTCCCGCTGGTACAAACCAGCCCACTGTTTATAGACGTACTGTACAGGACTCCATTTAAATCCGGGAATGTCAATCCCGAATTGCATGCCATGTGTGTGGCCACTCAATGTCAGTGCAATATCCCGATAATCCTTGAGGACTTCAGCTTCCCAATGCGAGGGATCGTGACTAAGCAGGATCTTCACAGGCACTTCACTCTTTTCCAGACCCTCAACAGCTTTTTTCATATCACCATATTTGGTAAATCCTCTTGCCCCCCAATTTTCAATTCCGATAAGTGCAATTTGCCGCATGTTCCGTTCCAGTAACACATGTTCATTCACTAGTAGTCTCCACCCCAAATCGGCATGATGTTGTTTGAGCATTTCCAGGTTTTCCTTTTTTGAACTTTCTGAAGGCCACGAAACATAATCTCCGTAATCGTGATTCCCAAGGACAGAATAAACGCCCATAGGTGCTTTTAATTGATTGAATACTTTAAGATAAGGAAGAATCTCTTCAGCCCGGTCATTTACGAGGTCGCCTGTAAATAATATCAGGTCCGGCTTTTCACCCATGATCGTTTCAACTCCCTTCGCTACTGCATCCGTATTGTCAAAACTCCCGGAATGAATATCTGAAATCTGGATGATCCGCAATCCTTTAAATTCATCTGGTAAATTCTTCAGCGACAACTTCACCCGTGTAAGCTTGTATCTGTACCTGTTGCTCATTCCGTAAAAAAGACCGACCGTCAACATGCTGCCAATAACCAAAGCAGTTTGTGAGATGAATGTAAACCGGCTGATAAACCGGGAACCATCAGGGGGACTTCCTACAGGATGATTTCTAAATGAAAATAGAAAGCTAACTACATTTGGAATAATCATCATAATATCAGCCAATAACATAATGACTGCAACAAGTACTTTACCTATAAACACGCCAATAAAAATATTGACGAAATATTTGAAGGTGACTGATGGCCATACACTCCTTCCATAATGGGAAAATGCATACAAACTCCACAAGGTTATCAGTGACAAAATAAAATAAAGCATAAAACACCACCATTGAAAACCGGCGTTTGTACTGCGCAAAACATTCCGCACGGCAACATATGAATAATATTCAATGGCCAGCAAAACGAAGGCAAGAACTAAAAATTGTTTACCAATCATGTTTCGTTTATTTCAATAATTTCCTTGAAATCGGGATACTCAGGATAACAACAAATACGACTTTTGAAAAACTTTTCTGATTAACAAACTGAATATATAAATGGTTGTAAACAGTGAAAGAAAGGTTTCCCCTCATTCGAGACTTGCAACAGCTTTATTCAATTGTACTTGGTTTAATACTTTGTACCACCATTCTACTCCGAACCCGTTCGACAATCTGTCGTAAGTCAGCATTGATTTTGATCCGTCGTGTCTTTTTTCGTCTTCTGTTCCTCTATGGTCAGGATATCCGTGTTTTCGAATAGGTTGAACCGAAGTTTCAATAGGTCGGAGATCCGATGACCCGTGAAGACCCCGATAGTAATTAACAAACAAAATTTGTATTCGCCGTCTCGCTCCAATTTTCCGATAAGAGATTTAAAATCGTCCCAATCCATCGATGTCGTAGTAGTTTTTTGTCCAAAGCGTATCCAAGGCTGCTATATCATGGGGAAAGAACTTATAACCTTTTTACCAATCAAATCTGTAAATCCATTATGCACAATTGTCACACGATTATGCGAAAGTGACAGCATACAATGTAAAGGTGTTAGCGGGCAATGTTAACCAATAGAGTATTCACACATGAAATATCAATTGATCCGTTTTGACCAATCCAGACAAGATACCCGAATAGTTATAAAGCAAAAAAGGCCATAATTTTTCAATTTCAGCCTGTTTGGCTCCTCTTTCATTCGAAAGTTGCAACAAGAACTTTCTATTATTGGAACCAATTAAAATAATTATCTTTGGACTATGATTTCCAAAGCCGAGATAATAAACAAATTGCATGAGTTGAAACCAACTCTTCAAGCGGATTATTCTCTAAAGGAGATTGGTTTGTTTGGTTCGTTTTCTGACGACACCTTTAATGAAGATAGTGACATAGATATTCTGGTTGAACTCTACAAGCCTATTGGGTGGAAGTTTTTTTCACTCGAGATATATCTCGAAAAAGAGTTCGGACGAAAGATTGACCTGGTAACAAAAAATGCTTTGAAAGATCAGCTGAGGGATAAGATATTAAAACAAGTTAACTTCGTTTAGTTTGAAAAAGAGATTCGTACCTATAAGATGTTTCTTGAAGACATTCAGCTATCGATGCAAAGAATTTCTGAATACATCGCTGGATATGATTTCATAAAATTCAAACAGGACTATAAGACTGTTGATGCTGTTGTTCGCAATTTTGAAATCATTGGCGAAGCATCCAAAAAAATCCCCAAATTGGTCAAAGAGAAATATCCTGAAATTCCCTGGGAAGAGATGTATTATTTAAGGAATAAAGTATCTCATGAATACCATGGAATTGATTATGCCATCATTTGGGATGTTGCAACCAATTACCTGCCAGATAATAAATCTCAGATCGATAAAATAATCGAATCAGAAAATTAGGCCGATTTCCTAATAGTTGCAATCTTTTTGTTCATGACACTAATCCGCGTTTTTGACTAGTGCAGACAAGGTATTCGAATCTTTAGTAAACAAAAAAGGAGATCATTTTTGACCTCCTTCTTAATTTGGCTCCCCTTTCATTCGAAAGTTGCAACAAGATTATCTCAATTAGTTCCAATAAGATCTTGTTAATATGAAGGATTTGATTGAATAATTGTTGGTGTAAATTTCAAATGTAGTGAAAGTATAAATCAAATGTATATCTATAGTTTGTTAATTGTTTTATAATTGTTATATTTGTAATATCTTGTTTAATAATAACATCTATGTCTAAATGTTAAATCGTGATTTTGCGTTCGTTAATTCATTAAAGTAAATATTTCAAATGTCAGAAGCCAGATTTGTACATTATGATTTAAAGTTAGTAGAACCGTCATTTAGTTCTTCACTGACTGATTTAATCATTGAATTAGATTATTTACGAAAGAAACCACTTGGTGGTTCAACACACCCAAAAGTGTTCTTTCAACTGAAACACATTTTTCAGACGCTGGAAAGTATTGGATCGGCCAGAATTGAAGGAAACAATACAACCATTGCAGAATATATTGAAACTAAACTGGAAAAGTCTGAAAATGTCCCTTCGGGGATTAAAGAAATTCAAAATATTGAGAATGCGATGTCATTTATTGAGAAAAATGTGAAGGATTATCCCATTAATAGAGCTTTTATTAGTGAAATGCACAAAATGGTTGTTGACGGATTGTTGCCTCCACCCAATGGTGAAGGTGACCATACTCCAGGAGAATACCGAAAGATTAACCTGAAAATTAACAAATCAAATCATCAACCTCCTGATTGGTTAAGGATTGACGATTACATGAAAGAGCTATTTGACTTTATTCAAAGGGATGATAGTACAAAGTATGTCCTGCTTAAAGCGGCTATTGCTCATCATCGCTTTGTTTGGGTACATCCGTTTGATAATGGTAATGGAAGAGTTGTTCGCTTGTTAACTTATGCGATGCTCGTCAAAACAGGATTTAATATTAATATTGGAAGGATAATAAATCCGACAGCAGTATTCTGTAGTAATAGAAATGACTATTACAATCATCTGTCAGAAGCCGACACTGGAACTGATGCAGGAATATTGAGTTGGTCAGAATATGTACTAAAAGGGTTGAAAGAAGAAATTGAAAAGATCGAAAAGCTAACAGATTATGATTTTCTGAAAAAAGAGATATTGCTACCTACAATTAGTTATTCTTTAGATAGAAAATACATTACAGATATAGAAGCTAAGATCTTGAAAAGGGTTTCAGAAAAACAGGTTGTTCAAGCATCGGATATTAAAGAATTTTTTATTGGCAAAGCTGATGCTGAGGTTTCAAGACAAATTAGGAGACTAATTGATAGAAATATGCTTGTTTCCGAGAAGGAAGGATCTAGAAAGTATGTTATTCGATTTGATAACAGTTTTCTTCTTCGAGGTTTCATTAAATCCATCGGAGAAAAAGGTTTTCTTCCCATGCGGGATTTGGCCTAATCGTCAATTTACCTTGAAGCCGCTATCAATTGATCCGCAAAAAGTCTGTTAGTTTTCTAATGTATAAAAGCGAAACCCCCGCAAGCATTTAACTTACAGGGGTTTACTTGTCATTGTGTGCTCCTCAGGTAGGACTTGAACCTACGACCTACGGATTAACAGTCCGCCGCTCTAACCAACTGAGCTACTAAGGAATAATATTTGCCCTGCTTTAGTCCTTATTTTTCCAAAGCGTTGCAAAAGTAGTAAGTTTTTCAGAAATCTAAAATATATTTGCAAAATTATACGAAAAATTTCGACAAAATGAGGAATCTTAAAATCCTGGGAATAGGAAACGCTCTGATAGACATCTTAGTACTGCCAGAAGACGATCAGATAATCAATAACTTAGAACTTCCCAAAGGAGGAATGACACTCGTTGATGGCGAACTCTCTGCCCGAATCCAAAAAGAAATCTCACATCTTAATATCAAAATTGCTACAGGCGGATCAGTGGCAAACGCTATCAATGGCATCGCTGCTTTAGGTTCTGAATGTGGATATGTGGGATCAATCGGTCAGGATCACCTAGGATCCTTGTTTAAAAATGAAATGATAAAACGGGGAATAGAAATAGTCCTTAAAGAAATCACCCTGCCTACCGGAAATGCAGTTGGATTCGTGAGTTCCGATGGAGAAAGAACATTTGCGACCTACCTGGGCGCAGCAGTCGAAATGGGACCTGCAGATATTACCCCTGAACTTTTCACAGGTTATGACCTTTTTTTTATCGAGGGTTATCTGGTGTTTAACCATGCTCTGATCATGGCCGCAGCCTCAGCGGCAAAAGACGCAGGATTGACAATTGCTCTTGACCTGGCCAGTTTCAACGTTGTTGAAGCCAACCTGGAAATACTAAACGAACTCGTTGATAACTATATCGACATCGTATTTGCAAACGAAGAAGAAGCCAAATCCTTTACAGGACTCGTACCCGAAGAAGCCCTCGTAAACCTCGCAAATCGTTGCGATATCGCTGTTGTAAAAGTTGGAAAAGAAGGAGCTTTTGTCCAGAGAGGAATACAAAAATGGCATATCCCTACAACCGAAGGAATTAAAGTTATCGATACAACAGGAGCAGGTGACTTCTTTGCTGCCGGATTTCTAGCTGGTCTTGCGGCAGGTCATGATCTTGAAAAATGCGGCAAAATCGGATCGTTACTTGCCGGCGAAGTCATCCAGGTCATAGGTGCCGAACTACTCCAAAACCACTGGGAATCAATAAAAAAACAGGTAGAATTGCTCTAACCAATTTTACCTGTTATTATTTGCATATTCAAATTTTCAATAACTACTTTTCAGTGCAATACCCTAAACAGCAACTACTAGAAAATAGTTTTTCTTTCCTTTTTGTAACAACAAATATTTCCCTCCAATAAGATGAGAAGATTGAATCCTTTCGTCAGGACTATCTATCCTTACTTTATTGAGAGCAACACCTCCGCCCGCAATCGTTCTGCGGGCCTCCCCCTTAGATCCGAAGACCGCAGTTTTATCTGCAAGCAGATCGATACAATTTATCCCGGAATGAAGTTCCTCCTTTGAAATTTCAAACTGAGGTACCCCTTCAAAAACAGACAAAAAGGTAGGTTCATCTAATTTCCTTAAAGTCTCTTCGGTGCCTTTCCCAAACAATATCTCAGATGCTTCGATGGCAAGATTATAATCAGCCTCAGAGTGCACCATGCACGTAACCTCTTTTGCCAGGACTTTCTGCAGCTGACGAAGATGTGGTGATTGCTTGTGATCTTCAATCAATTGATCGATAGTCTGCCGAGACAATATAGTGAAGATCCTGATATATTTTTCAGCATCGATATCGGATGTATTTAACCAGAACTGATAAAACTGGTAAGGTGAGGTTCTCAACGGATCGAGCCACACATTGCCTGATTCTGTCTTCCCAAATTTAGTTCCGTCGGCCTTCTTAATTAACGGACAGGTGAGAGCATAAGCCTCCCCACCGGCTTTTCTTCGGATAAGTTCTGTCCCTGTAGTTATATTGCCCCATTGATCCGACCCCCCCATTTGCAATTTACAGTTTTTTGTCTCATACAAATGAAGAAAATCAGTTCCCTGTACCAGCTGATAAGTAAATTCGGTAAATGACATTCCCGCAGCTCCACTATCCGGATCCAAACGTTTCTTCACAGAATCCTTGGCCATCATATAGTTAACTGTAATATGCTTTCCGATGTCACGAATAAAATTAAGGAAAGAGAAATCTTTCATCCAATCGTAATTGTTGACCATCTCCGCCCGGTTTTCAGCAGTTGTGTCGAAATCCAGAAACTTTGAAATCTGAACTTTCAGACATTCCTGATTATGCCGTAATGTCGATTCATCCAATAGGTTGCGCTCCTGGGACTTTCCCGAAGGATCGCCTATCATACCCGTTGCACCACCTACCAGCACGATGGGTTTGTGACCGGCAAGCTGAAAATGTTTGAGCATCATCACGCCAACAAGATGTCCAATGTGGAGGGAATCGGCTGTGGGGTCAATGCCAACATAAGCCGAGGTAAGCTCCTTTTTCAATTGTTCTTCAAGCCCGGGCATCATATCATGGATCATACCCCGCCAGGTAAGTTCTTCAACAAAATTCATTTCTATATTGTAAATAAATGATTATCAAAAAGATATTCAGCCTGACATATTACAAAATGCTAACGCTCGGACCTATTAAGGTTAACTGCATCCTATTTGGCCAGGAAAGGCCAAAGATACTATTTTTTAATTCCACCTAAACCTGCAGCAAACCCTGAATGGAACAGTTATATTTTCTTCTTTTAATTAGGTAATTTCGAAGTGAAAAATCTATTCGATATGAAAACATTCAGCACCAGACTTAAGTTTTTGTTATTTAATATCTTAACCTGTTTCCTGGTCTTCAGCGGAGCGGCTCAGCATCGTCTCGTTTTACTTCATCCAACGGTAAGCAACATAGAGAGTATGGTCTGGATGCTGGAAAATAAGATTATTGATATTCCGGGCGTTGAGCTTACAGGTGTTTATTCTGCCGCGGAAGCCTATGACTACAAGAAATCGGAAGAATATATCCGGAATCATCATTTGAATTATTACAATCTTCGCAGAGTAAATGAAGAGATTAAACCTGGACAAATCTTTGAGGAAAACAGCTGTACACCTGTCTTCCGTGAGCTCTTTGAAAAGTCAGATGCGATACTATTTTTCGGTGGACCGGATATTCCCTCCTCAATATATGGTGAGAAACAAAATCTTTTAACTGTTGTGACCGATCCAAATCGTCACTATTTTGAGACTTCATTTTTCTTTCATCTGATTGGCGGAAGCAGGAACCCTTCATTCAGACCATTTTTAAGTGACAAACCCGGGTTTATAATCAGGGGTTTTTGTCTTGGAATGCAAACCATGAATGTTGCAGCCGGGGGTACTTTAATCCAGGATATTCCTTCAGAATGTTATCACATCAACACACTCGAAGATGCTGAATCGCTGCCTGTTAGCAGCAAACACCGGAGTTCGCAGTCACCATTTTATCCTCTTGCTGATTTGTTTGATGGAGTCTTTCATCCAATTAAACTAAGTGAGGACGGATATCTGAAACAAATTGCCAGCCAATCTGCAGCCGTATCTCCATTGGTGATGAGTGTTCATCATCAGGCTGTTGGGAAAATGGGAGCAAATTTAAAAGTAATTGCCACTTCTGAAGACGCTAAAATTATTGAAGGATTACAACATGGGACTTTTAAAAATGTTGTTGGAGTACAGTTTCATCCGGAATCTCCATCACTATATCAAAAGGAGGTAAAATTCTCCCCCACCCCGGGAAACACATTTTCACCGAATGAACTGCTGACCAACTCGAACAGCCTGAATTTTCATAAAACTTTCTGGTCTGATTTTTCAGCAAAGGTTTTAAAAAGCACGAGACTACAATCTGATAAATGAAGAAAAAAAGTCAGATAGTAGTATGCTTTGGTTGATTTTCAAGTATTTTCACCTTTTCTGCCTTAAGAAAAGGCAAAATGCCTGGAGCCATATTTGAGATTGGAGCGTACAATTTGGATTCAGCCTTTAATTTGACAGGTATTAATGTGCCCGTAAATCCTTCTATTTTCAGGATCACAAGCATTAGAAGACTAAGGATGAATGCGGTTTTGATTATTCCGAATATGGCACCTGCCAGCCGGCTGAATATACTCAGGGCAATTGCCCGGATAAATTTTTCCGTTAGTGTGGCAACCAAATGAATCACTAATACGACAAAAATAAAGATTAATATAAAGGCCACTACCCGCATCATTTCCGGACTCCATTGAAGATCGCGCGATAGCCAGACCTGAATAAAACCTGAAAATTCGACCGCCGCCCAGATGCCCAGAATCAAGGATGCTACCGAAGCCAATTCAACAAAGAAACCCTTAACAAAACCGTTTATTGCCCCGGCAATGAGAATTATTATTAAAATACAATCGATTATGTTCATCTCAGATTAATTAATTTAGTTTATGATCAAAAGTCAGAATTCATAAAATATATTCAAGGGCAATTCATTTTCGTCCATGAGGGAGATCTTCTAATTTTCATGAAAATAAAATTCTAAATTTGTCGCATTAAATTTATTATATTTATCTAATTAAATCATCTGGTTTGGGATAAAGATAATAAAATTCATCCGGGTAAAACTAATCTGTACTGAGCATGACTATTGTTAATTCAATTATCAACTGGATAAACTATAAGCGAATTTATGAAATTGATCTTTACAGGGATCACTCAAGGGAGATTCAGGAAGAGGTACTCTTTAATTTGCTCAATACTGCTAAAGGGACAGAATGGGGAGAGAAATATCATTACGGAACTACTAAATCCTGGGAATGTTACAAGGAAAATGTTCCGGTTTCAAGATACGAGACTATAGAACCTCTGATAAACAGGATGATACAAGGGGACAAAAATGTACTTTGGCCAGGCGTCATGAAATGGTTTGCCAAGTCCTCAGGGACAACTAATGCGAAGAGCAAGTTTATCCCGGTATCAAAAGAGTCGTTGGATGATTGCCATTTTAGGGGAGGAAAGGATGTTCTCGCCATTTATTACCGCAATTATCCTGAAGCCTCGCTTCTTTCGGGCAAGAGTCTTACCCTGGGAGGGAGCCATCAGATGACAAACCTTAGTAACAAGGCATATTATGGCGATCTTTCAGCTATTATGATTGAAAACCTCCCGTTTTGGACAGATTTTCACCGGACTCCACCTACTGAGATTGCCCTGATTCCTGAATTTGAAGAGAAAATTGCTCAAATAACCAAAACTGCCATACAAGACAATGTAACATCCCTTGCAGGAGTGCCATCGTGGTTTCTTGTATTACTGAGATATATCCTTGAATATACAGGAAAATCAAATATTTCGGAGGTCTGGCCAAATCTTGAACTTTTTATCCATGGAGGAGTAGCGTTTGAACCATACCGGGAGCAGTACAAACGTCTGATTCCTGCAGAAAAGATGAGTTATATGGAGACTTATAATGCCTCTGAGGGATTTTTTGCTATCCAGGATGATCCGTCAAAGACTGACATGCTCCTGATGCTTGACTATGGTGTTTTTTATGAATTTATTCCTGCAGGTAAGTCAGAAGAGGAACATCCAATCACAATTCCGCTCTGGGAAGTAGAGGTAGGAGTCAATTATGCGATGGTCATTTCGACTAATGGTGGCCTTTGGCGTTACCTTATTGGAGATACAGTTGTTTTTACTTCAAAAAATCCTTACAAACTCAGAATTACAGGTAGAACGCGTCATTTTATAAATGCTTTTGGGGAAGAAATAATTATTGATAATGCGGAACGTGCCATTCATAAAGCCTGTGAAGCTACAGGTGCAGTTATCAGTGATTATACTGCAGGTCCTATTTTCATGGATGAGATTAGGAAGAAAGGTGCCCATGAATGGCTGATTGAATTTTTTGTAGAGCCCGATGATCCTGAAAAGTTTATTGATATCCTTGATAAGGAATTGCAGAACCTGAATTCAGATTACGAGGCGAAGCGACATAAAAACGCAACTCTTGAGAGGCCACATGTTCTATCAGTCGCAGATGGAACTTTTCTCCAGTGGATGCGTGAAAGGGGAAAAGTTGGAGGTCAGAACAAAGTACCCAGATTATCGAATAACAGGGAATACCTTGAAGGTTTAATCAGGGTTCATGAATCCATTGAACAAAAAAGTAAACAGAAATGAAAAAATCAACATCAACAATGCATATTGCGGTTGCCGGAAATATTGGTTCCGGGAAAACAACCCTTACTGGTATTTTATCGAAGCACTACGGATGGGAAGCCCATTTTGAAGATGTTGAAGGCAATCCATATCTCAATGATTTTTATCACGATATGCAACGCTGGTCTTTCAATCTTCAGGTATATTTTCTTAACAAGCGTTTTAGTCAAATCCTCGACTTTCGCAATTCAGGAAAAACTGTTATCCAGGATCGGACAATTTATGAGGATGCAGAGATTTTTGCGCCTAATCTGCACAATATGGGATTGATGAGCACACGCGATTTCGAAACTTATCACAACATATTTGATCTGATGGGGAAATTAATTCAGACACCAGATCTGATAATCTATCTCCGTGCCTCTATCCCCACGCTCGTGCAACAAATTCAAAAAAGAGGGCGTGACTATGAGAACACAATCCGTCTGGATTACCTTAAACAACTCAATCAACGTTATGAAGCGTGGGCATCACGGTATCAATCAGGTAAGATTCTGATTATCAATGTGGATGAACTTAACTTCGCTGAGAATAAGGAAGATCTTAGTAAAGTAATCGATCGGATTGATGCCCGTCTACACGGGCTTTTTTAGATTGTTAAACCATTCCAATCTGAATATTACATTTACAAACCTGACGATTTTATCGCCTGATCCCTTTCTTTGAATGCAATCTTTTATCATTTGTTGATTTAAAAATAATTCGTAGGATTATACCGTAATTACAGTCAGTAGGTTGATCACAAAACTGTAAATAATTTGGGTAATTAAATCCACCGGATTCGTATGAAACAAAAGGCAGGTAAAATTTCTGCAGAATTTGCTTTTGGTGAAGATGTCCTTACTCCTGGTCTGGCACTTCAGATTGCAAGAGGGAAAGTAATTGGTTCGATAAACAGGACAGCCGCCGAAAGAATCTCAAAAAGCAGAGAAATTGTGGAGGCAATAGTTGCCAATCACGAGATTGTGTACGGGATAAATACTGGCTTTGGTCCCCTTTGTACAACTGTAATTTCGGAGCATCAAACCAAAAAATTACAACTTAATCTTCTTAAGAGTCATAGTGTTGGCGTTGGTGAGCCGATCGATCCTGAGATCGCTAAATTGATGATGATTCTCAAAGTACATGCTTTGGCGAAGGGTTATTCGGGAATTGCTATGGAAACTCTTGAGCGTATCTTATGGCACATCAGTGAAAATATCATTCCACTTGTGCCTTCTCAGGGATCGGTTGGGGCATCCGGCGACCTTGCACCACTCGCCCATTTATTTCTTCCATTAACCGGACATGGGAGAGTGTATTTTAGAGGAAGGATTGTCAACATGGAGGTCGTTCTCCGGAAATTTGGGATGGTACCCATTGAGCTTGGGGCCAAAGAAGGACTTGCATTGATTAATGGCACTCAGTTTATTGCCGCCCATGCTGTTAAAGTTATCGAAAGATTACAAAACTGTCTTGATAATGCCGATTTAATTGCGGCAATGAATCTCGAAGCTATGCTCGGTTCGATAAAAACATTCTCACCCGAACTCCATGAGTTACGACCATATTCGGGAAGCATTTATGTTGCAGCGAGGATGCGAATGATTATTGGTGAATCGGAAATTGTGCAATCCCATAAAAATTGTTCGAGATTGCAGGATCCCTATTCATTGCGTTGTATTCCACAGGTTCATGGAGCCTCACGAAATGCTTGGCTTCATCTTAAAGAATTACTCCATACTGAATTAAACTCAGTTACAGATAACCCGGTTATTTTAATGGATGGACGCTCGATTAGCGGAGGTAATTTTCATGGCCAGCCATTGGCGATGGCACTGGATTATGTAGCTGTTGCAGCTTCTGAACTTGGCAACATTGCTGATCGCAGGATTTACCTGTCTTTAAATGATTCTATCGAAGGATTGCCAAAACTTCTCATGCGTGAAACCGGATTGAATTCGGGATTTATGATACCGCAATATACAACTGCAGCCCTTGTAAGTGAAAACAAAAGTCTATGCTTTCCTGCAAGTGCCGACAGCATTCCAACTTCGCTTGGCCAGGAAGACCACGTCAGCATGGGCTCGATTAGTGCACGAAAGGCATTGATGGTGATCGGGAATCTGGAAAAAATCCTAGGAATCGAACTCTTTTGTGCTGCCCAGGGATTTGATTTCAGAAAGCCCCTTAAGTCAGGCGGAATTATAGATCAATGTCATGCGGTGGTTAGAAAAACTATACCATTTGCTGAATCTGATCATATCATGTCGGACGAGATGAACAAGGCCATTGAGATTGTAAAGGGCAAAAGATTAATTACAGTATCACTAAACGCTGCAAAGAAATTAAAGATCAACCTTAAAAATGATTGTCATGAAGTTTTCGGAATTTATTGAAAAATATGCCACGCATCCGCAATACCATGCACCTACAGGAATTGAATTGCATGCAAAATCATGGCAGACAGAGGCTCCGCTGCGTATGTTACTTAATAATCTCGATACACGGGTTGCAGAAAACCCTGATGAGCTAGTAGTTTATGGGGGTACCGGACAGGCTGCGCGAAATCCAAAAGCCTTGTTGCAGATTATTAAATGCCTTTTGGAACTTGAAGAAGACCAGAGTTTATTAATTCAATCCGGCAAGGCAGTTGGAATTGTCAGGTCTCATCCTGAGTCGCCAAGGGTTTATATTGCAAACAGCAATCTGGTTCCGGCGTGGGCCACCTGGGATCATTTTGAGAAACTTAAGAAAGAAGGTTTAATGATGTATGGTCAGATGACCGCAGGAAGTTGGATTTACATTGGTTCTCAAGGTATTCTGCAGGGCACTTTCGAAACCTTTGCAGCCTGTGGTGCAAAATATTTTAAAGGAGACCTGAGGCATAAATTGATTGTATCCGGAGGACTTGGCGGGATGGGAGGTGCACAGCCTCTTGCCGCAACGATGACAGGAGCTACATTTTTAGGTGTTGATGTGGATGCTGAACGTATTCTGAAAAGGGTTGAATCCGGATACTTAGATCATATTTCGTATTCTTATACTGAGGCGATCGCCCTAATAAATAAGGCAAAAAATACAGGTAATGCCTTATCAGTCGGACTGGTCGGAGATATCGGTGACGTCCTTGAGCTTATGCTAAACGACCAGGTCATTCCGGATGTCCTTACAGATCAGACTTCGGCACACGATCCTTTGTGCGGATATGTCCCAAATGGAATCACACTCGAAGCAGCACGAATACTCCGTGAGGTAGCACCTGAGAAATACAAGCAATTGTCGATGAAGAGTATGGCACGACACGTTGGTCTTATGCTCGAAATGAAGAACCGTGGAGCGACTGTTTTCGATTATGGCAATAATCTTAGAGAAATGGCATTCCAGGGAGGTGAAAAAAATGCCTATGATTTTAATGGTTTCATCCCTGAGTTTATACGTCCGCTCTTTTGTGACGGGAAGGGCCCCTTCCGATGGGTTGCGCTGTCGGGCGATCCGGAAGATATCCTTGTAACCGACAAGGCGCTGGTGGAAGCTTTCCCAAATAACCATCAGATGATCGCATGGCTGCAGAAGGCTGAAAAATTTGTCGAATTCCAGGGTCTTCCGGCCAGAATATGTTGGCTGGGTATGGGTGAACGTGAAAAAGCCGGATTACTTTTTAACGAACTTGTTAAAAACGGTAAGGTGAAAGCTCCGATCGTAATTGGAAGAGATCATCTCGATTGCGGGTCTGTTGCATCGCCAAACCGCGAAACTGAGAAGATGCTTGACGGCAGTGATGCAATATCAGACTGGCCCTTGCTTAACCTGATGGCCAATACAGGAGGAGGTGCGACATGGGTTTCATTTCATCATGGCGGCGGTGTGGGCATGGGTTATTCGCAACATGCCGGCATGGTTGTAGTAGCAGATGGGACCCAAAGAGCTGAAAATTGCATCCGTCGTGTACTTCATAATGATCCGGCGTCAGGGATTTTCAGACATAACGATGCAGGATATGAGAAAGCGAAGCAGAATATGAAGGACTTTGATCTGGAGTTTAAGTGAAGTAAAATTTTAGGAGGCTAAAAATATTTCATCCCTGAAGATTTTGCGGCACCTGGTCACACGTTCAATTGCTTTATAATCGCTGTTAAATAACCAAAGACTGTTCTGCAACTTTGAAACTTAAAAGCAAGCAATTTAAAAGAGTTATAAAGTAGATGAATACGTTGAAAAAAGATTAATTATTAAATCGAATTACTTAATTTTAAGATCCTCTTGAGATTTCTGAATTAAGAAAAATGAATTATGATAAAAAACAGACTGATAGGACCTTTTACCCAACTTCTTACAATGAATAATATTCCATTAGGCGGAAGCTTAAATGATAATCAACTTGAGATTATCCCTGATGGAGGCGTCATTGTTTGCGGAGGTAAGATTGTCAAGGTTGGAAATTATGATCTTCTGGGTGATGAGTTTGGAGATCGAAATACTGTTATCGACTATATTGACAGCGAAATGGTTGGCATTCCGGGTATGATTGACCCTCATACCCATATTTGCTGGGCAGGCAGTCGTGCAAATGATTATGCACTTCGTTTAGCCGGTAAAAGTTACCTTGAGATTGCATTGGGTGGCGGGGGCATTGGAGATACTGTTGAGAAAACACGTTTGGCATCTCCAGCGGAACTCGAAGTTTCACTTACTGAACGAGCCCTCAACTATTTACAAAATGGTGTGACAACGATTGAGGTGAAGAGCGGATATTGCCTCAACACTGAAGGTGAGATTAAATTACTTGAAGTAATCGAAAAGGTTAATAGAAAGCTTTCAATCGATCTTATTCCCACTTGCCTGGCAGCTCATATTAAACCTTCAGATTTCAATGGAACCCAGACTGAGTATTTAGAAAGTGTTGTCGCTGACCTCCTCCCTGAGGTTAAGAAAAGGAATTTATCAAACCGGATAGACATTTACATTGACAAAGGGGCTTTTACTACGAGTGAGGCAAAGATGTACCTTAATCTCGTGAAAAATATGGGATTTGATTTTCTTGTACATGGAGATCAATTTACTGAAGGTGGAGTAGAAGTAGCTTGTGAATTGGGTGCTCTCTCGGTCGATCATCTTGAAATGATGAATGATCACGAGATACAGATGATAGCCAGGTCCAAAGTAATTCCAATTGTCCTTCCTGGTTCTTCTCTTGGTTTAGGGGGGCGCTTTGCCCCTGCCAGAAGATTATTAGATGCCGGATGTTCATTGGCAATAGGATCGGATTGGAATCCCGGATCGGCGCCAATGGGAGATTTATTACTTCAAACGGCTATTTTAGGTATTTTTGAGAAAATGACTATGGCTGAATCACTTGCCGGCATTACATTCAGAGCAGCAAGAGCCCTGAATCTCACGGATCGTGGAGTTTTAAAAGCAGGTTTTCTTGGTGATATGGCTGGCTTCCCCGTTGCAGACTTTCGTGAAATAATTTACCATCAGGGAAGTTTGAACCCATCAATTGTTTGGAAACGAGGTCAGAGACAATAATATTTCGAGCTTATGAAACAATTAGTTGAGTGTGTTCCAAATTTCTCAGATGGACGCGATCTTTCCAAAATTAAGAAAATAACGGATGCAATTGAGAGTGTGAAGGGTATCAGGCTACTAAATATTGATCCCGGCTATGCTACAAACCGCACAGTTGTCACTTTTGCAGGTGAACCTGAAATGGTTATTGAAGCTGCATTCCTGGCAATAAAATTCGCATCCGAAATGATTGATATGCGAAGTCATAAAGGTGAACATCCACGTTTTGGAGCTACAGATGTTTGCCCGCTTGTTCCTATATCGGGAATAACAATGGATCAGACAGTCGAATATGCAAGGCGTCTCGCTGCAAGAGTTGGAAATGAGCTTGCTATCCCGGTTTATTGTTACGAATATGCAGCATCAGATGAAAAGCGACGTAGCCTGGCTAACTGCAGGGCAGGAGAATATGAAGGGCTTGAGGAAAAACTCAAATCAATTGAATGGAAACCTGATTTTGGTCCTGCGACTTTTAATCCCCGCGCTGGTGCCATTGCAATTGGAGCCCGTGACTTTCTGATTGCTTACAATATCAATCTAAATACAACATCTGTCCGCCTTGCTAATTCAATAGCGTTTGATGTTCGGGAGGCTGGTCGTATAAAACGTGAAGGCGACCCTGTGGTTGGAAAAATCATTAAAGATGAATTTGGAGAGCCCCTTAGAATACCTGGAACCCTGAAAAAAGTACGTGCCATTGGATGGTTTATTAAGGAATATGGTATAGCACAGATTTCAATGAACCTTACTGATGTAGGAACAACACCGGTTCATAAGGCTTTTGATGAAGTGAGTCTAAGGGCTCATGATCGTGGAGTCAGGGTTACCGGATCAGAGTTAATTGGACTAATCCCCTTAAACGCTATGTTGGAAGCCGGGAAGTATTTTCTTCGCAAACAGCAACGCTCCACTGGAATTCCGGACGACGAGATCATACAAATTGCAATTAAATCTCTAGGCCTTGATGAATTGAGCCCTTTTGAGCCTAAGAAAAGAATTATTGAATATGTGCTTGAATCAGAGGATCATCCATTGATAAATAACTCTGTTTTAGGATTTATACGTGAAATGGCATCTGAATCTGCTGCACCTGGAGGTGGTTCAGCAGCTGCCTGCGTAGGAGCTTTGGGTGCGGCTCTTGGGACAATGGTGGCCAATCTTTCTGCGAATAAGCGGGGTTGGGATAGTCGGTGGGAGGAGTTTTCGGATTGGGCTGAAAAAGGCAAGAAAGTCTATGAAAACTTATTAATGCTTGTTGATCAGGATACTAATTCGTTCAATCAGCTAATGGAAGCTTTCCGATTACCCAAAGATAGTCCGGAAGCAATTCAGGCGAGGAAGAGTGCAATACAGACAGCAACGTTAAACGCCATGATAATCCCGTTAAAAGTCATGAAAACTACCAGTGAATCAATGGATGTTATTGAGGCAATGGTCGAAACCGGAAACCCAAATTCTATTACAGATGCTGGTGTTGGTGCTTTGTGTGCTGTGACAGCTGTATCCGGTGCACGTCTGAATATTCTTGTAAATGCATCGTCTTATGAAAACAAGGATTCAATTCGCGAATTACTTGATGAAGCTGAGACATTGGAAAATCTGACAAAAGAACGGTGTAATAAAATTCAGAATCTAATCCATCGAAAATTAAAATAATTGTTTAATTAGCTTATTATTATACGAACATTATACCCCCTTTTTTTGTAGTATTCAGGAAAGGTTTGAACAGAAAAAGATATAGCTATATTTGAACCTGTATAATTTAAACACGATTGAGTTGAAATTTAGTGCAGGAATATTAAAGTCATTCAGGTTGTTGATGTTTTTGCTTTTTATAGGCTATTACAGTTCAATAACTTTTTTCCCTCATTCTCACAATTTTAACGGAGTAACAATTGTTCACTCCCACCCTTTCAGAATAGCTGATAAAAACGATTCCCCCAAATCGAGTCATACAAATAGTGAGCTGGTCATCATTCAGAATTTGTCTGAATTTGTTACGCCTGCGCTATTGACCTTCCTGATTGCCATAGCTTTTAGGTTTGTGACCTACCAATTATTGGTTTTTTCGCTTTGCGAAGTATATACAGAACCATTTAATAACCGTGGCAATTCCCTTCGGGCTCCTCCGGTGCAAAACTATTTCTGAATTTGGATTTATATACGGTTATAGTTATATTCCGGTATTCTCCCGATGGATACCGGTATGAATATGTTTCAAAAAAAATAAAATGGAAAGATTTTTAGTTATCAGCCTGGCCTGTCTGATTATTTCATGTCATAACAAGACGGGGCCTTCATCATCAATGAATTATAAAATAAGCGGAGATACAATTTTAATTTCCGGTAATTCAAACCTAAAAGAAAAGATCAGGACTGCCAAAGTAAGTGCAACCCCATACCGACATAAACGATCTGCTTCCGGGATTGTAAAGGCAATTCCTAATAATTATGCCCAGATTGCACCCCCATTTTCAGGGCGCATCATTAAGTCATTTGTGAGATTGGGTCAACGGGTGGCAGTAAATGCGCCTGTTTTTGAGATCAGTGCACCCTCATTTTTTGAGGCCGGAAAGGCATATTACCAGGCTAAACAAGAGATGCAACTGGCAGATAAGAACCTTCGAAGACAGAAGGATTTATTGAAAAACGGAGTTGGAATTCAGAAAGATATGGAAGAAGCGGAGGTTAGCTACGAGTTAAGCAAACGCGATTATGAGAATTCCATTGCAAGTCTGAATGTTTATCACGTTAATCCGGCTGAAATGGTTCTGGGACAGCCATTAGTTGTTCGCTCTCCTATTGCCGGTGAAGTAATCGCAGATAATATTGTTATCGGTCAATATGTACGTGATGACGCAGGACCCATTGCCCTGGTGGCGGAATTGAGCAAAGTTTGGGTAGTTGGTCAGTTGAAGGAAAAGGATATTAATAGTATTCATGAATCGGATGAGGTAGAGATTGAAGCTGCAGGTATTCCAGGATTCATTATCCCGGGAATAGTCTATCATATCAGTGAGATGCTGGATGAGACTACCCGATCGGTTGAGGTTTTTATAGAATGTTCCAATAGTGGCAGAAACCTCAAGCCCGGAATGTACGCTACAGTTCAGTTTACAGAAAAAGCGGACAATTCAATCCTGATCCCTTTAAGTGCTGTTCTTCAAATGGAAGAAAGTTGCTTTGTTTTTGTTAAAACCGGAAATAACCGTTATTTAAAACGGATGATTAAAACTTTGGCTACAGACAATGACCAGGTTATTCTGAAATCAGGACTGAAAGCCGATGAAGAGATTGTCACTGAGGGTGCATTTTATTTACTTGAAGCCAAATAATCAGAATTATGTACCAAATTATTTTGATAGCCGTCCGCAAAAGATGGATGATGGTGGCTTTGTTTTTCCTGATCTGCATTCTTGGGTTCTATTCCTGGCAACAACTGGCGATTGAGGCTTATCCCGACATTGCAGATGTGACTGTTCAGGTAATCACACAAGTTCCCGGATTAGCCGCTGAAGAAGTTGAACAACAGATTACGATACCTATCGAGAGAGAATTGAATGGATTACCAGGCCTGCACGTTATGCGCAGTAAAAATACTTTTGGTTTATCCACAATACTTCTTGTATTTGCTGACAAAACCGAAGATTACTGGGCAAGGCAACGCGTGCAGGAAAGATTGCAGAATGTGCAGTTACCTTATGGTGCGGTTCCCGGACTGAATGTACTAACCTCGCCAATCGGTGAGATATACAGATATATACTGGAGAGTAAAACGCACGACTTACGCGATTTGACAGACATCAATAAATGGGTTGTTATTCCATATCTTAAGCAGGTTACCGGAGTGGCTGATGTTAGCAATTTTGGTGGTATTGCTACTCAGTTTCAAATTGAAATCGATCCCGTAAAACTTGAACAATATGGACTTACATTATCCGATGTATCCGATAAAATTGTCCAGAATAATACAAATGCAGGAGGCAGTATGCTCTACAGGGGCGATTTAAGTTATGTTATCCGGGGAATTGGACTTGTTAAAGATTTGAGCGATCTGGGTGATATAGTGGTTAAGACTGATAACGGGATCCCAGTATTTATTAAAGATCTTGGAGAATTAAAATACGGAAGCCTTGAACGTAAGGGTATATTAAGTTTTTCTGATCATACAAGGAATTATGCCGAAAGTATCGAGGGTACAATTCAATTGCTTCGGTATCAAAATCCTTCCAAAGTACTTGAGGATGTACATAAATCGGTTGACGAGCTTAATAATAAGATATTACCTGAGGGAGTTACAATACACCCGTTTCTGGATCGTACTGATTTAGTCCGAACAACCCTCAACACTGTATCTCATACCTTACTGGAAGGGATTCTTCTTGTCATTTTAGTGTTGATTATTTTTCTTGGAAGCTGGCGTGGAGCTGTTCTGGTTGCCATTACAATTCCAGTCGCTCTGCTTATTGCCTTTGGTTTGATGCTTGTGACAGATATCCCGGCCAATCTCTTGTCGCTGGGTGCAATAGATTTCGGAATCATTGTGGATGGTGCAATCGTAATGATGGAGACTATTTTAAAGAAACGTGAAGATCATCCTGAAATGATATTCGGGGAACAGTCAATCGTTAATAGGGTGATTGAAGTAGCAAAGCCGGTATTCTTCTCATCGATCATAATTATTACTGCATATCTGCCTTTGTTTGCCTTTGAAAGGGTCGAGAAAAAACTCTTTACTCCTATGGCTTTCACGGTTGGTTATGCTTTATTAGGTGCATTATCAGTCGCATTATTTTTAATCCCCGGATTGGCTTATGTGATTTATAAAAACCCTCAGAAAACATATCACAACAAGTGGCTCGAAAAAATTACCTCCCTGTATAAAGGACAAACGTCAAAGATTATTGCCACTCCCAAAAAAGTTTTTCTGCCGCTTGGCATAATTCTTATTACTGCAATAATTTTGACTATCACTGTTGGTAAAGATTTCCTTCCTCAGCTTGACGAAGGCTCTTTATGGCTGCAGGTACAACTGCCACCCGGAATATCTTTCGATAAGTCAAAAGAAATGAGTGACACACTCAGACAACGGTTGATCAAACATAATGAAGTCACATATGTGATGATCCAGACCGGACGTGACGACCAGGGTGTCGACCCGTTTTCACTTTCCCATATTGAATCATCAATAGGACTAAAGCCATATAGTGAATGGCCAAATGGTGAGAAAAAAAGCGATCTGATTGATGAGATGGCTAAAGAACTGCAGAGTCTGCCGGGTTATACAGTCGGCTTTTCGCAGCCCATCATTGATATGGTAATGGATCAGATTGCAGGGTCTCACAGTGATTTAGCTATTAAGTTTTATGGTGAGGATCTGAAACAGAGCAGGATGATCGCGGAAGATGTGTTAAATGTACTGAAAACTATTCCCGGAGCCACTGATCTCGCAATAGATCAAGAACCTGCGCTTCCTCAGTTACAGGTGAGAGCAAATCGTGAAAAGATTGCTCAATATGGACTAAATGTTGCAGATGTGGCTGAACTCGTTGAAGTTGCAATTGGAGGAAAGGCTATATCACAGATATTTATCGGTAATAAAGTCTATGATGTAATATGCAGATATAACGAAAACAGCCGAAATACCCCTGAGAAAATTGGGAATTTAATGCTTACGTCCGGACCAGGAGTAAAAATACCCCTCTCACAGGTAGCCGATATCCGACTAAGTACGGGTGCCAGTACAATCACAAGAGAATTAAATAAAAGGTATATCGCCTTGCGCATCAATCTTAGAGGTGTTGATCTCACTGAATTTTTAAAGGTTGCAACGTATAAGATTGATCACGATGTTAAGTATGACAGGGAAAAATGCAATATTGTCTGGAGCGGGCAATTTGAAAACCAACATAGAGCCTATGCACGTCTGGCATTTATCGTTCCTCTTGCATTGGCAATCATGTTTTTATTGCTATTTGGAGCATTTGGAAAGCTTCGTCAGGCCAGTCTGCTTATGGGCATTGTTCCCTTGGCTTTATTTGGAGGTATGCTCGCACTTAATGTCCGTGGAATGACATTAAACGTTTCTTCTGCAGTAGGATTTATCGCCTTGTTTGGTGTCGCGATACAGAACGGAGTAATTATGATTTCACACTTTAATGCCTTACGACGGCAGGGGATGAATTTGAAAGATGCCGTCAATTCAGGTGCTGTTCATAGACTTCGGCCGGTACTCATGACAGCAACAGTGGCAGTTCTGGGACTACTGCCAGCTTCGCTCTCAACAGGGATTGGCTCCGATGTTCAACGACCACTTGCAACTGTGATAGTTTACGGATTGCTCTTTGCAACTCTTATAACTCTATATGTACTACCTGCTATGTATTATATGGCTGAAGAAAAGTGGTCAAAAAACCAGGACACTGGTGTAGTAAAATGATAAATTGATAAGATTTTAACAATGAGATTTTATATTCCATTACTAATAGTATTTATTGTTCACGGATATCATTCTCAGGCTCAGAATGATACGATTCCAGGCGGTAAGTTGGAGCGATTTGATTCATATATGGATCTGGTGGCAAAACATAATCTTGACTTTGCAGCTGAGAAGTATGAGGTGAGCAAAGCTGAGGCCTTGATTGAAATAGCAAAGGTGTTCCCGGATCCTACAATTTCCTTCGGAGTTTCTCAGGATCGTGAGGGCCATACTGTAACAGGTCGTGGTTTATCAGGAGGTTTGGACAAAACTGTTGATCTTTTTGGCAAACGTAAGGCGAGAATCGATCTGGCAAAAAGCCAGCATGAACTCTCTAAAGCGCTATTGGCCGATTTTTTTCGTAACCTTGAAGCACAGTCTGCTGAAACCTTCCTCGAAGCATTAAAACAAAGAAAACTATATGAAGTTAAAGCCAGTTCTTTTCAGACGATGAGCCGATTGGCCGAAGCCGACAGCATCAGGCTCGCTTTGGGGAGTATCATGGAGATTGATGCCATTCAAAGTAAACTGGAGGCAGGTTCCTTGTATAATGAATTATTGCAGGCTGAAGCCGATTTGAAAACCTCATTTATTCAGTTTTCAGAAATGACGGGTTCACTAAAACAGGATACCCTTTTAATACCTGAAGGAAGCCTGAATTTTAAAAAACGGATTTTTAATCTGAATGATCTTGTGAACATTGCAAGATCAAAAAGAGCAGATCTGGTTGCCGCGTTGTACAATAAAGATGTCGCAAAAAAAGCACTAAAGCTGGCACATAAAGAAAGGAATGCAGATGTCGATCTCTCACTTGGAATTGGAAATAATTACCCCTCTGCAGGTCTTGGACCAACTGCGACAACTATCTCAGCGGGAATAGCCATCCCATTGAAATTTTCAAATTTTTACAAAGGGGATTTGAAACAGGCGCAATTTCAAATCTTCCAGTCTGAGGTGCTTTATGAAAAGGCAGATCTTCAGATAAGAACTGAAATTTCACAGGCAATGCAAAAATACCTTGCCTATTGCAAACAGGTAGAAAACTATGATAATGGCATGATTAGTAATGCACAAAATGTTCGTAAAGGGAAAATCTATAGTTATAGCCGAGGTGAAACATCTCTTTTAGAGGTACTTAACGCTCAACGAACCTATAATGATATTCAGCAAAGTTATTATGAGACACTTTTTAACCGTGCTGTTGCACTGGTCGAGCTTGAAAAAGCTGCAGGAATATGGGATATAAGCTTCTAAAGAGTAGATTTTAAGATTGTTGATTCTTTAAGCAATTGTCATCCGCAGAACTAGTTTTCCCTTGACCATTATGGATCAGATAAAAAAGTTGTGGACATTAATTTTCTTTAAACGATTTGATAGGTACTATTTATATGACAATTTCTTATTCTATTGGATAAAACCTGTTAATAAATGCTTAAAGGTGCAGAGCACCGTTTATATTTGTAGAA
>CAINLJ010000080.1 GCA_903850335.1 uncultured Bacteroidia bacterium
TCCGGAAGATATTTATTTACATCTCTGCATTTCTGATTCTCAGGGGTATGTTTTGGGGAAATCTGACCGCTTTGTTATTCTGTTTTATTCAGTCACAATTTGGCCTTTTCAAACTTGATCCAACTTCTTATTATTTGGATACGGTTCCTGTAAATTTAAACATTTCCTATTTATTGATGCTTAATGCGGGGACTATCTTAATTACATTAATGATGTTGTTGTTCCCGTCATGGTATATTACCAAAATCGAGCCTGACAAGGCTATTCGATTTGATTGACCCGAATTTTCGTTAATAAATGACAAAATCTTTAGAAATATTTCAATATTTAGTATCATTGCACCGCAAACTGATAAAATAAAAAATCAATGAAACTTTTTTGTCCGGAGAATTATAAGCCTAAATTAGACGTAAAACAAACAGAAAAAGCAATCAAATTCGTCAAAGACTTTTTTCAGGAAAATTTGTCCGCAGAGCTTCGTCTGCGACGTGTAACTGCTCCCTTGTTTGTATTGAAGGGGACAGGCATCAATGATGACCTTAACGGGGTCGAACGTGCGGTAACTTTTGCCGTAAGGGAGATGAATGATGCAGAAGCAGAAGTGGTTCATTCGCTTGCCAAATGGAAGAGGTTAATGCTTGCACAATACGGTATTCCTGCGGGTTATGGTATCTACACGGATATGAATGCCATTAGGGCCGACGAGGAACTTTCGAATATTCATTCCTTATATGTTGATCAGTGGGACTGGGAAAAGGTTCTTACCGGGAAGCAGCGCAATCTTGAATATCTCAAGAAAGTGGTAAGTCAGATCTACTCCGTTCTCTTGCGTACTGAATTCATGGTTTATGAGAACTATCCAGCTATTAAGCCATTGCTTCCTGAGGAGATTCATTTTGTTCATTCAGAGGAACTTGAAAAGCGCTTCCCTCAGTTAACACCTAAAGAGCGTGAATTTGAGATAACGAAGGAGAATGGAGCCGTGTTTATTATCGGGATTGGCGGTGCCCTTGCCAATGGAGAAAAGCATGATGGACGTGCACCGGATTACGATGACTGGACTACTGAGAATTCTGACGGGTTCAAAGGATTGAATGGTGATATACTTATTTGGAATCCTGTATTGCAGCAACCATTGGAGATTTCATCTATGGGAATCAGGGTTGACAAGGAGGCTTTGTTACGTCAGCTTGCCATTGCAGGTGTTTCTGAACGGAAGGACCTGTTATTTCATAAGAAGCTTCTGAAAGATGAACTGCCTATGTCGATAGGAGGGGGAATCGGACAATCACGTCTTTGTATGTATTTGTTGCGCAAGGCTCATATTGGTGAAGTGCAGGCAAGTCTATGGCCGGAGGAGATGATTCAGCAATGTGCAGAGCACAATATTTTTATGGTATAGTGTAGTAATAGTGCAGTAATAGTGTAGTAATAATCTACTGGTTTGCAATCCTGGATTCTTGTAATCGGCTGAATGTAAATGAGATATTTGTAGATTTGCGACGATAAGAATTAAAAATCCCCGGGATGTCACGGCATTTGGGGATTTTTTATACTTTTGCACCACAATTTTGATGGCCCAATAGCTCAATTGGATAGAGCGACAGCCTTCTAAGCTGTAGGTTTCTGGTTCGATCCCAGATTGGGTCACGTTAAGAATTGATAAACGACTGTAATTCATTGTATTACAGTCGTTTTTTTAATTTTTACATTCAAAACCCTGACAGGGCCTTGAAAAGAAATCTGCCCTGATTAAGTTTATAAGGCAATAGTATTTTCAAATCTAAAATTTTCCGGTACTTCAAATCAAAGTTTTCAATTCACACTTTGATCAAATTACAATTTTTGTAATATTTACTTATTTATTTTCCAAATATAAGTATAGAAGCTATAACAAGTACGCTGATTACAACAAGTATCCGGATAACTTTAATTTCATAGGCCAGTAACCGGTCACAATCAGCAATTTTCTGCTTTACTTTTTCAGTTTCCAGATTTAATTCAAGAGCCAGTTTATAATACTTTTTCGCCGGTCTTAAGAGTTCGATCCTGAAAAAATTGTCGCCATGTACCATTAAATCCAGAAATTTGCGTTCTGCTGGACTAAGCGTGCTTTGTAAAATGTGATTTTCCATAACTTCCACTTTTGATTCAATCAAATTTACTAATTTTTTTGCTGAAATACAATAAATTAGATCGGAAATAAAGTAGAAATATCCCTGTAAAACAGACTTTAATGACAATAACATTTCAGTATGTCTTCAACAGCAGAGAAGCGCAGTTTACTTTTGCAGATTTCGTTCCAGTTCGCGCAGATTGTCCATCTTTTTCTTCTGCAAAAAGCTATGGATATCGCCAAGATGCTCTTTTACCTGTTTGTTACCGAATTCAAAAACCTTTGTAACAAGGCCGGAAAGGAAATCACGATCATGGGAAACCAGGATCAGTGTGCCATCAAAGTCAAGAAGTGCACTTTTAAGGATATCTTTTGTTTTCATATCCAGATGGTTGGTAGGTTCATCCAGAATAAGAAGGTTCACCGGCTCAAGAAGGAGTTTAATCATTGCAAGCCTTGTCCGTTCACCTCCCGAGAGAACTTTGACTTTTTTGGTCATATTATCACCGCCAAACATGAATGCTCCGAGTATATCCCTGATTTTGGTACGGATATCCCCCTTGGCAACCTCATCAATAGTTTGGAAAACAGATATCTCTTCGTCAAGCAGAGATGCTTGATTTTGAGCAAAATAACCTATCATTGTATTATGTCCAAGAGTAAGCGATCCTTCATATTCGATTTCTCCCATCAATCCTTTAACAAGCGTGGACTTTCCTTCACCATTTTTACCAACGAAGGCGACCCTTTCACCACGTTGAATTGTCAGAGAGGCATTTGCAAACACAAGATAATCATCGTATTTTTTTGTCATACCCTCAAGGATCACCGGGTAGTTTCCTGAACGTGGCGAGGGTGGGAATTTAAGGCGAAGAGCTGAGTTATCCTCTTCATCAATCTCAACCAGTGTCAGTTTTTCAAGCATTTTAACACGAGACTGCACCTGGTTAGTCTTTGAATAGGTCCCCTTGAATCGTTCGATAAAATCCTGGTTGTCGGCAATCATTTTTCGTTGCTCTTCAAATTGCTTTAATTGCTGATCACGTCTTTCTTGTCGTAAAATAAGGTATTGTGAATAATTAACCTTGTAGTCATAGATTCGACCCATTGTCACTTCAATGGTTCTTGTTGTGATATTGTCGACAAATGTCCTGTCGTGGGAGATCAGAATTACTGCTTTTGCACTGTTAATCAGAAATTCTTCAAGCCATTGGATCGATTCAATATCCATATGGTTTGTCGGCTCATCCAGCAGAATCAGATCTGGTTTTTGAAGCAATATCTTGGCGAGCTCGATTCTCATTCGCCATCCGCCACTGAATTCACTTGTCGCACGGCTAAAATCTTCTCTCCTGAATCCAAGTCCGATAAGAATCTTTTCAACTTCGGCATCGTAGTTGATCTCTTCGATTGCATAAAACTTCTCGCTTAAGGTTGAGACTTGTTCAATCAATGAATAATAACTCTCTGATTCATAATCCGTACGGGTAGACATTTCGAGGTTAAGAACCTCTATTTCACGCTCCATCTCAAAGATCCGGGAAAAAGCCTGTGCCGCCTCCTCAAAAACAGTTCGCTTATCGTCGGTCATTAGATGTTGAGGAAGATAGGCAATTACAGCATCCTTTGGGGCTGAAACCTTACCTGAGGATGTTGTTCGGACTCCTGCGATGATTTTAAGCAAGGTTGATTTTCCCGCGCCATTCTTACCCATCAGTGCAATCCGGTCCTTATCGTTGATTACGAATGAAATATCTTTAAAAAGTGTGGTTCCTCCAAACTCTACGGTAAGTCCGTCAATTGAGATCATATCAGATTTTTAATAAGCCGCAAATATAGTACTTTTTATTACTTTGTGCCGTGTTTAAATCACTATCTTATCATGACTAAAGAGTTATATATGAAGAAATTAAGTTTTTATAAATGTGAGAAATTATTGTATATATCAATATTTACCCTTGGTTTACTGGTATCTTGTAATATAACAGATAAGTATCAGAAACAATCGGCTGAAAATTGGAATAAGGACATACTTAATTTCGAACAACTAGACAAAAATGAGAAGGATCCGGATAACGGAATACTTTTTGCAGGTAGTTCGAGTATCCGGCTATGGTCTACTCTAAAGGAAGATGTTTCACCCTATCCGGTTATTCAACGTGGTTTTGGTGGTTCCAAATTCTCTGATCTGGCAGTTTATGCAAAGGATATCATTTATCCCCATGAATTTCGTGCACTCGTGATCTTTGAGGCCAATGATATAACTGGTGATGTTTCAGACAAATCACCTCAGGAGGTAGCAAAACTCTTTAGGTACATTGTTAGGACAGTAAGAATAAAATACCCTGCCAAGCCGGTTTTTGTAATCGAAATTACACCTACGCCCAGCAGGTGGCATGTATGGCCTAAAATCAGACAGGCTAACCAACTGCTAAAAGAAGTTTGCCGGAAAATGCCTTCAACCTATTTTATAGAAACGTCTTCAGCCTATTTGAATAAGGATGGTGAACCAAGAAGCGAATTATTTATCAGGGATAGGCTTCATCAAAACCATGACGGATACAAAATCTGGGGTAATCTTGTGAGGCAAAGATTAGATGAAGTATTTAACAAAGTACCACGAAACAATTAAATGGATCATATTTAATTCGGGATAATTGGAATTGTAGCGGGTTGAATCAAATTGAAAAACCGTACCTTTGCATTTGGAGAATTAATCTATAATTAAGAATTACTGAATGAATACCTGGTTCGAATGCACTGCAAAATATATTAAGATGGATGAATCCGGCCACGAAAAGAAGGCCAGTGAAACCTATCTGCTTGACGCAATATCCTTCACTGAGGCTGAAAGCCGGATCTATAAAGAACTGCAAACCATGGTAAGCGGCGAATTTACCGTGAGTAAGATTGCTAAGACACGTATTTCAGAAATAATCCCCTCCGATAATGGCGACAGGTGGTATAAGGCTAAAGTTGCCTTTATCACAGTTGACGAAGAGAGTGGAAAAGAAAAAAGGGTTGCTCAGTTTATATTGGTATTTTCAGGCAGCATAAAAGAAGCCTTTGATCAGATCAATGAGGCGATGCACGGCATGATGGCTGATTTTGAGATCAGTGGAATAAACGAAAGTACAATACTTGATGTATTTCCATACCATTCGGACAGGAATGATGTTCCTGCCAACATGACACCGGTATCTAACTATCTGACTGTACCTGAAAGCGAGGATGAATCCTACTTCAGTGAAGATCCTGATTTGCTTGATTCTGATGACGATGATCTTGATCCTATCACGGAAGATTGATAAGATTTACAAAATCGTTGTTGAATCCTTCAATCAGAGTAAACATTTCGGACATAAAATACGTTATTTGAATACACTATTTATACACAATTAAAATCATTTTTATGAGCACATTAGTAGGGAAAAAAGCTCCGGAATTTAAGGCAAATGCCGTAATTAACGGTAACGACATTGTTGAGAATTTTTCGCTTGACCAGTATCTTGGTCAGAAATATGTAGTATTTTTCTTTTATCCGTTAGATTTTACATTCGTTTGTCCTACAGAGCTTATCGCTTTTCAGGAGAAACTGGCTGATTTTGAGAAACGTGATACTGCAGTTGTTGGATGTTCTGTGGACTCTCAGTTCTCCCATTGGGCCTGGTTGAATACAGAAAAGAACAATGGTGGAATCAAAGGTGTTAAATACCCCATTGTTGCTGATCTTTCTAAGACAATTGCTGAGAATTATGGCGTTCTTGCAGGTGAATATGATATCGATGAGGATGGAAAATCTGTCTTTACCGGTGGACCGGTAGCCTATCGTGGTCTTTTTCTAATTGATAAGAATGGCGTTGTTCGTCACCAGCTTGTTAACGATTTGCCTTTAGGCCGTAGTGTTGACGAGGCTTTAAGGACTGTCGATGCACTGAGACATTTTGAAGAATATGGTGAGGTTTGTCCTGCTAACTGGCAGGAGGGTAAGGACGCAATGAGTGCTACTGCAGCCGGTGTTGCTGATTATCTTTCGAAACACTGATTTATCCGTTAATTTTTCGAATATATGGGTCATAAGGTTAAGAAAATCGTGTATTGCATTGAATAACTTACCTTAGACCTTTAAAAATTAACGTAAATTAACCTTGATTAAATGAAGTTATAGGTTCTCCGCATTACATTTGTGTAGTTGCTTAAGAGCAGGTTTTTTCATAGGATTTAGGTTAGTTAGGTTAGGTTTGAGGAGGGTATCGCTAGATATCCTCTTCTTTTTTATTCAAATATTCCTTCTTCCCGCACAATCATTACAATAGACGAGTGCGATAAGATGATGAATTTTTCTCCCTTAAATTCAATGTCGTAGCCTGATTTGCTTAGATAGACGGCAAGATCACCTATTTGAGCCTGAAGGGGAATGTATTTTACAGGTTCATGATTCTCCTTCCATGTTTCATCTTCATCTGATATTGCCGGGATTGGGAATCCAGGACCAACTTTGATGATATAACCTGCCTGTATACTCTCCTTTTCAACAGCTGTTGTCGGGAGGTACAATCCAGAGGACGTTTTAAGGTTAGGGTTTTTAGGTTTTATAAGTACTTTGTCACCTATCATTACGATCTTTTTAAGATCTTTTTCGTCAAGATTAAGGCTCATGATTATTATTTCAATTGAACTTCAATAAGAACTGGCAGGTGGTCGGATGGATACCTGCCGTCTTTTGAATCAGTCAATACTGAATAGTTGTTTACTTCAACAAATCGGTTGACAAAAATATAATCTATTCGGCTCTCTAATTTACTCTGAAAATCAAAACCGTTAAATGTCCCCAGGGGTCCTTTCGGTACAGCCTGACTGATCTGTCTGGAATCTTTAAGCTTTTGCCGGATGAGGACTAATGGCTTTTCTTCTGGTGTGAGGTTGAAATCTCCGGTTAGGAAAACAGGATCATTTCGCATTGCCAGATCACTGATTTTCTTTAGTATTAATAAGGCGGATCTTTTTCTTGCGACGACACCCTGATGGTCGAAATGGGTATTAAATACATAGAATGTTTTATGTGTCTCAACTTCCCGGAATCTGGCCCAGGTACAAACCCGGTTTAATGCTGCATCCCATCCCTTTGAAGGTATATTGGGTGTCTTCGAAAGCCAGAATGTTCCATTTTCAAGTAAGAGGAAACGTGTTGAATTGTAAAAAACTGCCGAAAATTCACCGTTTACATTTCCATCATCACGACCTGCACCTACATAATCAAATCCTTTCATTCCATCTTTCAGATTCATCATCTGGTCAAAGAGTGCCTCTTGTACAGAGAAAATATCTGCTTTATGGACTTTTAAAAGTTGAATTACCTCCTGACTACGTCGCGGCCATGCATTTTCATTATCAGCCGGGTTGTTAAACCTGATATTATAAGTGATTAAATTTATTGGTTTTTGTGCATAGCCTGACATGATCACAGAACAAAATGTAAAGATTAACAGTAAGATAGCTTTCATCCGAAAAGGTTTTGAGTATCGTGTTAAAGTATCTAAAAATTTAAAGAAACTCTCACCGAACCCATTATTTTATTTGAGTTCAGGAGAGTTTCATTAATATAAAACCGTCTGAAGTATGAATTATTTCATAATCTCTACACTACGTTTCACGAAGTTGTTCAATGCTTCACCCTTCAGCATATTATTTGCAAGCAGTGCAAGATCGACTAGCTGCTTTGCCAGATCGTTTGAAGAGCCAAATGCCTCAAGCTTTTTACGTTTCTGGTCTTCCAGTTCCGCAATTTTGCTCTCTGTTTCCTTAAGAAGGTCCTTCTCTTCCTGAGATACTTCCTCGTCTTTCTTACCCTCTTTTAGCTTATTCAGAGAATCTTTTTCTGACTTGTATTTGGAAATTTCCTTTACTGCGGGTGCTAATTCAGCTTCAAGTTGCTGGTGCTTATCGGCAATGACACGTTTAATTAGCGGATGCGTAATATTGACAACTAAATTATAGCTGTCAGGCAGGTCTCCATAGAAACTCATGCCACTCTGCATTTTTGACATGTCTTTCATTCTGCGCATAAATTCATTCTGGGTCACGATCATGGGGAGACCATTTTCGCCGAGATCCTGGAAATCAATTATAAACTGGCCCCGATCCTTAGGTGTAATTGCCTGGAATACCGGACTCAGATCATTCTTTTCATCCATAGACAACACCTCTGCCTTGCTGTTCTCCTTCGAAATAAGTTTATCGACAACATCGGAATCAACCCTTACAAAGTGTTTCTCAAGGAATTTCTGCTCGAAATGATTCAGCAATGGTGTAGCAAGGACGTCGTTCATTAATAAAACATCATATCCTTTCTCCCTGGCTGATTCGATAAAATGAAATTGTTCGTCTTTATTTGTAGCATAAAGATATACAAGCTTCTTATCCTTGTCGGTTTGGTTGGCACTTATGATATTCTCATATTCCTCCCAGGTAAAGGATTTTCCATCTGTATTCTGAAACAGATAAAATTTTAATGCCTTCTCGTGGAACTTTTCATCTGTAAGCATTCCATACTCGATGAAGAGCTTAAGATCGTTCCATTTTTCTTCAAACTCTGTTCTGCTTTCCTTGAAGATCTCAGTGAGACGGTCTGCAACTTTTTTGGTGATATGACCGCTGATTTTCTTCACATTTGAATCACTCTGCAGGTACGAACGTGACACGTTCAGTGGGATATCAGGAGAGTCGAGTACACCATGTAAAAGAGTAAGGAATTCAGGAACAATACCTTCAACAGAGTCAGTTACAAAAACCTGACTACAATACAACTGAATTTTATTCTTTTGAACCTCAAAATTATTTTTTAGTTTTGGAAAGTACAGGATTCCGGTGAGGGTGAAAGGATAGTCAACATTGAGGTGAATATGAAATAATGGTTCGTCACCATACGGATAAAGCTTGTGATAAAAGTTCGTGTAATCTTCTTCTTTGAGATCAACAGGTTTTTTTACCCAGGCTGGAATTATCTCATTGATTTGGTTATCCTCAGTTGTATCTTCGTATTTACCGTCTTTCCATTCCTTCTTTTTGCCATAGACAATTGGTACAGGCAGGAATTTGCAGTATTTGTTTAACAGGTCACTGATTCTGTTCTCCTCAAGAAATTCAACTGAATCAGAATTAATATGCATGATAATGTCGGTACCTACATCTTCTTTTTCAGTCTCCTCAAGAACATATTCAGGTGATCCGTCGCAGATCCATCGAACAGGTTTAGCACCTTCCTGGTAGGAGCGTGTGATGATTTCTACCTCTTCCGAAACCATGAATGAAGAGTAAAATCCCAGCCCAAAATGACCAATAATTGCATTTGCATCATCCTTATATTTCTCAAGAAATTCATTAGCTCCTGAAAAGGCAATCTGGTTGATGAATTTTTCAACCTCTTCGGAAGTCATTCCTATACCATTGTCAGAAACTGTGATTGTTTTAGCCTCTTTATTAACACTTACTGAGACTTTTAAATTCTCGACGCTTCCCTTGTACTTTCCTGCTGTGGCAACAGTTTTAAGCTTTTGTGTTGCATCGACTGCATTTGAAACTATCTCACGAAGGAAAATGTCGTGATCGGAATAAAGAAATTTTTTAATAATCGGAAACAGGTTATCACTAGAAACCCCAATTTTGCCTTTCATACGTATTTAATATTTATGTTTTTGAATTAGCTTAAAACATTAGTCAAAGCTTGTGCCAGAACAGTATTTCTGACTTAGTGGCAGAATCAGGATGAAATTTTCAACAGAAACAAGACAAATTTGCACAAAAAATATGCTTATAAAAGACAAAAGCCTCAATATCTGAATATTGAGGCTTTTGCACGGGAGGAGCGACTCGAACGCCCGACACCTGGTTTTGGAGACCAGTGCTCTACCAACTGAGCTACACCCGTAAGAGCGGAGAGAGAGGGATTCGAACCCCCGGTACCTCACGGTACAACGGTTTTCAAGACCGCCGCAATCGACCACTCTGCCATCTCTCCAAGCGTGTGCAAAAGTATACTTTATTTTGATTCATCAAAATAATTACAGCAAATATTTTTGTGGCTGATTATGCTATTAAATATAAATTATTTATTGTTGGTGGAATTATTTTAATGTCGTCAATGACTTTCCAAAGTAATAGAAAGGAGCGGTAAAAGCCTAATAAAACAAGCATTTTTGAGAATACAAAAAATATTCATTTTAATTTTGTATATTTGCTATAATATATTTAACTTTCGGGACATGTGAATTTTCGTTTATTAATTTAAATTACACTCTTAACTATGAACAAAACTCAATTAATTGATGCTGTGGCTGCTGAGTCAGGACTGACAAAGGTAGATGCCAGAAAGGCGTTAGACGCTTTTGTAAAGACAACTGGAGAACAGCTTAAACAAGGTGAAAAAATTGCTCTTGTTGGATTTGGTACTTTTTCTGTTTCAGAAAGACCTGCTCGTCAGGGACGTAATCCTCAGACTGGTGCTAAAATTGAAATCGAGAAGAAAAAAATTGTCAAATTCAAGGCAGGAAGTGAACTTAATGATGAGGTTCAGTAACCATTTAATATTGAAAAGAAAAAGGGGTTTAAACCCCTTTTTCAATTTATGGCAAGCCCGAAATTAAAAGGTTTGCATGCCATGCAGTTTCTTGTATATACCATCCAAAGCAATTAATTCATCATGGTTTCCTCTTTCGAGGATCTCGCCCTCATGAAATACACAGATTAAATCAGCATTTTTTATCGTTGATAACCTGTGTGCAATCACAATTGAAGTGCGGTTTTTCATCAGATTCTCAAGTGCCTCCTGTACTAACTTTTCTGATTCAGTATCCAGAGCTGAGGTTGCCTCGTCAAGAATAAGAATTGGCGGATTCTTAAGTACCGCACGGGCTATTGACACCCGTTGCCTTTGTCCGCCCGATAGCTTACCACCCCGGTCACCAATATTTGATTCATAACCATCAGGTGATGTTATTATAAACTCATGAGCATTAGCGACTTTAGCTGCTGCTACAACCTGTTCCATTGTAGCATCCTCTACACCGAATGAAATATTATTAAAGAATGTATCATTAAAAAGAATAGGGTCCTGATTTACATTACCCATTAAGCCCCGTAAATGAGTAATCTTATAATCTCTGATATCAATGCCATCAACTAGGATTTGACCCTCACTGACATCATAAAACCGGGGTAATAAATCAACAAAAGTCGATTTGCCGGAACCGGATTGACCTACTAACGCAATGGTTTTGCCAATCGGAATGGTAAGGTTAACCTTCTTTAAAACGTTATCTTCCAGGTAACGGAAAACCACACCCTTGTATTCAATCCGGGAACTGAATGTTTTTACAGGAATAGGGTTTGACCTATCGGTAATGTTATTTTCTGCCAGCATAACCATGTCGATCCGTTCCATCGATGCGAGTCCCTTTTGAATAGCATAAAAAGCTGTAGTAAAAGATTTTGCAGGATTAATTATACTATAGAAAAAAACAAGGTAAGTAATGAATCCCTGAGGTGTCAGGTTGCTGTTGTGATTAAGTACAAGCTTCCCTCCATACCATAAAACAACCACAATCACGGCTGTACCCAAAAATTCGGACATTGGATGAGCGAGATATCTTCTCCACATCAGTCCGTTCATAATATTGTAATATTGTGTGTTTTGCTTTTTGAAGTGCTCTGTTACCTTCTTCTCAGCGTTGAATGCCTTAATGATTCTCAGTCCGGTTAATGACTCTTCTATAGTTGAAAGTAATTCCCCCATCTTATTTTGTCCGCGCATTGAAGGCTTCTTCAGACTTTTACCTACTTTACCAATTAGATATCCGACAACAGGCAGGAGAAGGAATACAAAAAGAGTTAGTGACCACGACATATAGATCATAAAGGCCAGAGAGATAAGGATAATCAGCGGATCCTTAAGTAACATCTCAAGAGAGCTCATGATCGAATTGTCGATTTCCTGTACATCACCCGTCATTCTGGCGATTATATCACCTTTACGTTCTTCGGAGAAGAACCCAATAGGAAGTTCAAGAATCTTTCTATAGATCTGATTACGAATGTCTCTTACAACCCCATTTCGGAGCGGAACAATCATGTAGAGTGCCAGATATGTAAAAAGTACTTTCAGAAACACCATGATCATCAAGAAGATACCAATGTATACAAGTGCTTTTTCATTTCCAAATTTCACGATGACATCACTTAACTGATACATGATGTTTGCCTTGAGACTGGTTACGGTCAAGGCCCATTCTACAGGTTTTTCAACCAGCTTTTGTGTGCCAAAAAGTACTCCTAAAACAGGTTCAAGAGCTGCAAACTGGAAGGCTCCAAATATCGCACCAAGAAGGTTAAAGATAAATGCAGCTATCACATAGCCTTTGTAGGGTAAGACAAATCGTTTGAGAAGAAGGTATAGACCTTTCATTAAAATTGTATTAAAAATTACGCTGAATAAGTAAAATTCAGTCGGAAATCAGATGGATACCCCAGTATAATTATGAGGTGTGATATGTTTCAGCTCAGCTTTAATGGCTTCGCTTACCGAAAGGCCATCGATAAACTCGTGGATAACATCACGATCAATCTTTCGGTTAACCCGTGTGAGATCTTTTAATGCCTCATAGGGGTTTGGATAGGCTTCGCGCCGAAGTATTGTCTGAATAGCTTCGGCAACAACTACCCAGTTGTCCTCCAGGTCACGATCAATGACTTCGTTATTCAGCAAGAGTTTACTTAATCCTTTGAGGGTAGACTTTATAGCAAGAATTGTATGAGCCATTGGGACCCCTATGTTACGCAGTACAGTCGAGTCGGTTAAATCTCTTTGCAACCGGGAGATTGGCAGCTTGGCCGAGAGATGCTCGAATACACTATTGGCAATTCCAAGGTTACCTTCTGAATTTTCAAAATCAATCGGATTCACCTTATGTGGCATAGCAGATGAACCAACTTCTCCTTGCTTGATCTGCTGCTTGAAATAGTTCATGGAAATGTAAGTCCAAAAATCGCGGTCGAAATCAATCAGTATTGTATTGATTCGTTTTAGGTTATCGAAAATGGCGCCGTAATTGTCATAGTGGGCAACCTGCGTTGTAGCCTGTGAGCGCTCAAGCTGTAAGGCATTTCTGACAAAGTTATTTGCGAAATCGACCCAGTCAACTTCCGGATAGGCAACATGATGTGCATTGAAATTACCTGTAGCGCCACCAAATTTTGCATAACATGGAATTCCTTTCAGCAGCTCAACCTGAACATTTAGCCTCTCAATAAAGACCTTTATCTCCTTTCCCAGTCTGGTTGGAGATGCCGGCTGACCATGTGTTTTTGCAAGCATTGAGACATCTTCCCATGCAAAGGCCATTCCCTCAAGCTTGGCAATTAATTCATCAATTAGCGGGAAATAGACATTCTGAATCGCATCACGCAAAGAGCACGGCACCGCTGTATTATTAATGTCTTGTGAAGTAAGGCCGAAATGAATAAATTCCTTATATTTTCCAAGGTCCAACAGATCAAATTGATCTTTAATGAAATATTCTACTGCTTTTACATCATGGTTGGTAACTCTTTCGATCTCCTTAATCTTACGGGCATCATCCAGGTTAAACGAATCATAGATTTTTCGCAAATCACCTTTTAATTCAGCATTAAAGCCGGAAAGCTGCGGCAACGGAAGTTCTATCAAGGCAATAAAATACTCAATTTCAACATAGACACGATATTTTATTAGTGCAAACTCCGAAAAGTAATCGCCAAGTTCCTCTACCTTGTCACGATACCTGCCATCTACGGGAGAAATGGCAGTTAAGATCTGTAATTCCATTTTTTATAACTTAAATCTATTCGTTGCAAAGTTAGTAAAATCTCCGAAAACTGAATTCTGATCCTCTTTTGCTGTCTCTTAATTACCGCCATACCTTTGAAGAATACTTTTCCATAATAGAAGATTGACTACCACGCAACGAAGTTATATGTTCATATGTAATACCAGTTAATTTCCACTCAAATGAGATTGGTTTAAACATTGCAGATCTTTGGATCCCCATTGAAGACAAATGCATCCCCATTGAAGACTCTTGTATCCGTATTGAAGCAATTTTTCACATTGTTTATTTGCTTCAAAGTGGAATACGCATGCTTCAAAGTGGATTCCCGGTGCTTCAAAATAGAATCCCAATACATCAAAGTGTGGTATGAGTATAACAGATGGGGCTGCGGTGTATTAACAAGGGACACCTCGAGGTATCATGAGAAGGATTTGGCTCTTTACAGTGACTTAATAAATCTCCGATCAATCTTGACAAAAGCCTCATAATCTAAGAACAGCGCAGATTGAACTTAGAGCACATTTGGTGTTATCCGCTGATTTGAAAAGTCAGGATTTTCATAATCGCATGGCAACGACCTGCGGAAAAACATATAAGAACCAGCAACTGCCTGAAAGGTAGGACGTAAATAGTATAATATTAAAGAAAAAAAATCCTATTCGATTATAAAAAGAATCAGAAAGAAAACAATATGAATGTAACTTTTGAGGACGACTATAGAGCATTACTTAGGTAACATGGAGTAGAGGTGGATGGACGATATATCTTTTGAACTTTTAGGCAACTCGTAGGAGTTTTCCGTAAATAACCCCCAGTGCAAACTGGGGGCTGGGGGATAAACAAGACAGTACAAACTCTGAAACCCTGTCGGGGTTTCCCTTATTATCGGTTAAAGTGCAAGTATTACAGCAGGTTAGTATTCAGCCAATTTTAAAGGTCTCTTAGTTTTTATTCTTGTTTTTGTCTGATTTTTTTTATGGTTTCTTTCCTTGAAACAAGCATTGGCACTGCAACTCCAACGGCTAAGGCCATAAGTATAAACAATGTTTTTAGTCCGTTACTGACTGTTTCGGAAAGTGTTTGTGAATAAAACTCACTTGTAAATGTTGCTCCTGATAATTTAATCAACCCAAGCATCATACGGTAAGCAAATGCACCAGGTACCATAGGGATTACAGAGGGTATTGAAAATACCAGCGGCGGAGCATGTTTATTATGAGCAGCTGAGACACTAAGTACTCCTACGAGGGTTGCTCCCATGAAGGTTGAAATTACGATATCGGTGCCCAGTGCCATCAATAATAGTTTGGTTAATCCGCCCGCTGCACCCATTAACCAAATGATTAGTAAGGTTCGTTGGGGAACATTAAAAAGTACCCCGAATCCAAGTGCTGCGAATCCAAACCATATCCCTTTTTCCAGAATTGTGAATATTTCTATTTGCATAAATTAGTTTTCAATATGATTTAAATCCCATATAACTGCATCGCAAACATCAAACCAAGTGCAATTGCAAAGGCAATGATAAAGCCATTTACACCTCTCACGATTCCATTAAGTGTATTTCCGTCAATTAGGTCGGTCAGAGAGTTTATCAGGGGTACGCCGGGAATAAGAAACAGAACCGATGTTGCCAAAGCATGGTCGGAAGTGCTTCCAATACCCATCTTTACGGATAACCCTGATATCAGCGACGCTGCAAAGGAGGCAAATACGATAGCCATGTAGGGATTAAACCGATGTTTTATTGCTTCCTGCCGGATAAAAAGGCCAACGAAAGTAGCCATAAAAGTAACCAGCATTTCTAGCCATCCCCCACCGAATAGCCGGCAAAAGGAGGCTCCTGAAAGAGCGACCAAAGAGAGAACGAGAAGCCTGGGATAGTGGGGCAGTGAGGTTAACCTGGTAATTTCTATGTTAATCTGTTCAACAGATAAGTTATCTTCAATTACCCTCCAGCTCATCCTGCTTATTCCCGATACAATTCGGAAGTTTACTGCATGTGGGGGAGTCCTGCGCACACTGCTTGTATAATCCGAACCATTCTCCTCTGTGACTGTCAGCATCAAAGATCTGCTTGTAATTAATAATTCAACTTCATAACCAAGAGCTCCGGCAATCCTGTTCACAGTTGTCCTAACCCTCCCTGTACTTGCACCGTTACTCATCAGCAATGTGCCCACATCAAGCAACATCTCCTCAACACCTTTTATCTTCTTTATATGCTCACCATTCATCTTGATTTCCTTCGATTGATTATCTTAAATTTAAAAATCATTGTAAAGTTAGTACCAATTTCAATTAATTTAGCAAAGTCTGATTTTCCTAAATTTTACAAGTTATGAAATATTTTTTGGCAGCTTTGATTGTTGGATTTTTTCTGGTGGATGGTACAATGTGCTTTTCTCAATCGTTTTTCCCTCAGGATATTTATAAATTTATTGAGAATCCCGGGATATTGGAATTAAATCAGGAGCCAGGTCATGTCCCTCTCGTAGCTTTTGAAAACCAAAATAAGGCAGAGGCTAATCTGAAAGATCCATCACAGGGTTATCTCTCACTAAATGGTAACTGGAAATTCCAGTATTCTGAAAATCCTTCATTCTCTCCCGCAGATTTTTTTCAGGTAGGGTATAATGATCAAAACTGGGGATACATAAAAGTACCCGGAAACTGGGAGATGCAAGGATATGGTGATCCGATGTTCAGAAATGTGACACAACCATTCAAGGTCAATCCTCCCCTGATACCTCATGAGTATAACCCGGTTGGATCCTACAGAACAACATTTGAGCTTCCGGCTGGATGGCATGGGAAACAGGTTTTTCTGAGAATGGACGGTTCAACCTCAGCTACATTTGTCTGGTTAAATGGTAAAGAGGTAGGTTTCAATAAAGGTGCGAATGAGCCTGCAGAATATAATCTGACTCCCTTTTTAGTGTCAGGCAAGAATTATTTGGCCGTAAGGGTTATCAAATATTCGGATGGCACCTACCTTGAGGATCAGGATTTTTGGCGTCTTGCCGGAATTTTCAGAGATGTGTACCTAATGGCAACACCACCGGTTCACATCCGTGATTATTTTGTCACTACAAATCTGGATAAGGAATATAGAGATGCTGAGTTAAATATTAAGATTTCCCTGAAAAACTACTTAAATACACCTTCCGGAGGATTCCAGGTCAGGGCGACGCTTCTTGGTATTGATCATAAGACAATCCAATCACCAATCCTATCAGATGTTATTGACTTTAAAACATCCCAGGAAAAGGAATTGCTTTTAAAAACAATTGTAAAGAATCCGGAAAAATGGTCTTCTGAATATCCAAACCTTTATTATTTGTTGCTTGAACTTATCTCTGCGAAAGGCAAAACTGAAGAAATTATCTATTCCCGTTTGGGTTTTAAAAAGGTTGAAATACAACATCAGACATTACTCCTGAATGGTGTTGCAGTAAAGCTAAATGGAGTGAACAGCCACATGCAGCATCCTACGCTGGGTCATGCAATGGATACAGAAACTATTCGCAAGGATCTCACTTTGATGAAGCAGTTCAATATCAATCTTGTACGGACATCACACTATCCTCCTCAACAGGAATATCTGGAATTGGCCGATGAAATGGGCATTTTTATCGTGGACGAAACAGGCGATGAGTCTCATGCCACTGAATATATTTCAGAGAAAGACGAATGGACAAATGCGTATGTTGAAAGGGTAAACAAAATGGTTTTACGTGATCGTAACCATCCTTCCATACTTTTTTGGAGTGCCGGCAATGAAAGTGGATTTGGAAAGAATATTTGTGAAGTCATCAAGGAGGGTAAGCGGCTTGATCCAACAAGACCATGGATGTATGGAGGAAACACTAACGATGTGGACTGGAAAAATGAAGTTCCTTGCGAAGAGATTATCGGTCCCCGTTATCCGACACCATATGAGTTGGAAACCCGAATAGCCCAGGTTCCTGAGAGTCAGGATCCCCGCCCCTCATTCATGGATGAATATGTCGCTGCTACGGGCAATGGCGCCGGTGGTCTGGATGAATTCTGGGAAAAAATCTATAAATATCCCCGACTCTCGGGTGGGGCAATATGGGATTGGATGAGCCCCGGAATTACTGAAAAGATCAGGCTCCTTGAGGATGAATCACCTTATAAAATAAATACTTCCATTAAAGGTCGCGGGATTATTGTGTCAGGCAAATTTGGAAATGCAATCGAACTAAATGGACATGATCAATGGGTCGAATGTTATCAGGACTCTGCCCTGGATTTTACCGGAAATGGATTAACTCTTTCGTTTTGGGTATTTCCAAAAAAGTGGAATGGGAACGGATCATTTCTAACTAAAGGAGATTACCAGTATGGCATTGTTATGAAGGATGAAAATAATCTGGAATTTTACCTGACAGACAATCAGAAGAGCGAAATAATAAGTTCTGTGCCGCCAAATTGGATCGGTAAGTGGCACCATATAGCCGGTATTTATGATGGTAGTGAAATGGCACTTTATATTGATGAACAAAAAGTGGCGCAACGCCCATTCAAAGGTAACTTAAGCAATAAACCCTTCCCTGTGTCATTAGGTTACAGCAGGGAAAATGAGGGATCAGAATATTCCGATAATATGAGTAATGCTAAGTTTGACCGTGTTTCGATTTTTGATAAACCAATTCCAATCCAGAGGCTGGTAACAGAAAATCCACAAATCTTAAAAAAGGAATCCAGGCTTTGGCTCGATTTTGAGCAAGAAAAGGATAAGGGTGAATATTTTAGTCTTGGAATAGGCGCGCGCTCCTATGGGATGGTCTGGCCCGACCGGAAACCACAGCCTGAATTATGGCAGGCGAAGAAATCTGCCCAACCTGTGCATGTGGTCTGGAATAATTCGGAGAAAGGAATTGTTGAGATCACAAACCGGTTTGCATTTACAAATTTGCGGGATCTGGATTGTACCTGGGAGTTGAAGTCTGATAATACAACCCTTCAACAAGGTAAACTGGACCTTAAGCTTAGAAGTGGGAATAAGACCCTTGTTACAATTCCATTTATTAAACCTGATATTAAACCAGGGATTTCATACCGGTTATTAATGAGTTTTAAAACAATAAAAGATAATGCCTGGTCTCTGAAAGGCTTTGAGGTTGCATGGGATCAGCTTGAATTTAACTGGGCAAAACCAGTGACTCATCAAAAAACTAATGGGTACGAATCCCTCCGTGTTACAGATGGTAATGAATTTATTACAGTTTCAGGATCCGGTTTCTCATACACTTTCAGCAGGTCTGCCGGAAGCTTGTCTCAGATTAATTACGACGGACAAAACCTTATTAAGTCTGGTCCGGTTCTGAATGTATGGCGTGCTCCGCTTGTGAATGAAACTGATCCATGGGCAAATTCCGGATCACAGCTTAATAATCGCCAGACGGGCATGGGTAATGGTCCTGTAAATAATTGGTTTAGTCTCGGACTTGACCGGCTCTGCTTTAAAAATGATTTGATTAACTGGTCCAAAACCGAAGAGGGTCAAATAGTCATTCAGGTTAATAATCATGGAGAAGGAATATCCTATCATACTGCTTTTTCAAATGCTTTTACCTACACGGTTTCATCCGATGGTGAACTAAAAATTGTTCACACAGTTACTCCGCACGGAGTCATGCCGGCGTGGCTTCCAAGAATCGGATTGAAATATATCCTCGACAATTCAATGCAAAATATTGAATGGAATGGCCGCGGACCATTTGAAAACTACCCGGACAGAAAAACAGGTGCTAAACTTGGAATCTACAAAAGAAGCGTTGGTGATTTCAATGAAGATTATCTTAAACCTCAGGATTATGGTTGCCGGACCGATAATAAATGGGTAACTTTTGTAAACAGTTCAGGTAATGGATTAAAATTCTCAGGAGACCGGTTATTTAATTTTAGCGCACAATCCTATTCCACCGATAACCTAACAAGGGCTCAATATCCATATCAGCTTATTCCTTCAGATGGAATTACGTTGAATTTTGATTATGCGACAAGTGGAGTAGGCTGCACTGCAATTTCCGTATTAAACGAATACCGGGTATTGCCGCAAACCTATTCGTTCACATCGTTTGTAAAACCGTTCAAATTAAAATAAGGTTATTGTCACCGGGCAAAAAGGCATTCTAATATTTTTTATCAAAAATTATATGATTCTGCTAAAAAAAATAAACTTTTTTAAGCACTATACGTTGTAACATGTAATATTTGATTGACTTTCACTTCAAATTTATTTTATTTTCACATCATTATAAAATTAATATATGAAAAGAAAAGAATTTTTTACAACATTAGGGATTTCCGCGAGTACAGTAATGTTTGCACCCTTCCTTGTGTCGTGTAGCAAGAGTAGTGGAGTTGCTGATCCGGGAACAGGAGGTACACCAAGCGGAACGGTTGATTTCACCCTCGATTTATCCGTAGCCGCGAATTCTGCACTTACCGCAGTTGGTGGTTATCTTGTAAACAGTGGTGTAATTATTGCTTATACTTCCTCCGGGTATGTGGCTCTTGCTTCAGCCTGCACTCACCAGGGTTCTCAGGTAGTTTACGATAGTGCCAACAATCGGTTTAACTGTTCTAATACGGGTTCCGGGCACGGTTCCCAATATTCAGTAGCTGGCGCAGTTACTGCAGGTCCTGCACCCAAGGCTTTAAAAGTGTACAACACACAGTTAACAGGAACTAAATTAAGGGTATTTGCCTGAAAATCATTTTTTTTTTTGGAATCTGAATTTTAAAGTAAATGGTCTGCAACAATTTGTTTGCAGTCCATTTACTTTTTGTATCAAATATCAATTTTGTTTATCGGTGGAATTTTTCGCCAATAAATCTTAGGCCGTCAAAAAGTCCCGTCCTCCAATAAGACCAGGAATGTGAACCGTTCCGAACCCTGTATTCATGTTGAATATTCAGGTCACGCATTCCAATATGCAGCAGTGAATTACCTTTGTATAAAAAATCGTCATCCCCACAATCGATGTAAAACCGTATCCCCTTTAGCTTATCTGCCGGCACCGAATGAATAAGATGTAGCGGACTGTGAGCCTTCCAGGTATCTGTTAACCTAGCATCACCTTTGAGATTTTCGCCATAAATATTTTTGAAGTAATTATTGTATTGTTCATCAGATTGGTTTATTATTTCTTCATCCGAAAATGTTCCGCTGCTAAGTGCAACACACGAAGAAAATAGCTCCGGATTACGTAGTGTCAACATCAAAGCACCATAGCCACCCATTGAAAGGCCGGCAATTGCCCTGAACTCTTTTTTTGCCCTGATTCTGTATTCTTTCTCTACAAAGGGGATTAACTCACTGATAAACATATCTTCCCATTTGTCTTTTCCATCAGCACCATTACAGTACCAGGATACTTTCCCATCCGGTATAATCAAAATACAGGAGGGGAAAGCACCCTCATCGATTCCCTTATCCGCAATTTCAGGCGCTTCGCCAAATTGTATCCATCCAGTTTCATCGTCACCGAAGCCGTGTAAAAGGTAAACTATCGGATAGCTTCTTTGAGAAGAATCGTAGTCAGCAGGAAGGTAAACTGAATATCTTACCGGATAGTTTACGATCTTGCTTTTGAAAATTAAACTCTCAAAGACTTTTCCTTTTTGAGCGAAGGATGGGGTTAAAAGAATCAGAAAAATGGATGTGAAAATGAAGGACTTCATAATCAAGAATCAGAATGTAAAAATCAAAATTTAAAAATCAGGGGTCAAAAATGAAAATGCAAAGTGAAAAAGGGAGATAAACGACATTATGGATTTAACCGTAATTTCAATTTTGCCTTTTTTACTTTGCATTTTAAATTAGTTCAAATCAGACAATATGATCTGATTGACAGAGATATATACTCTAAACCATTGGATATTTCTTAAGTATTTCGTTTGATTTCATCAAAATATCAACGTATTGAGCTCTTTTGTAAGCATAAGGATCTGTAGATTTTTTCATGGAAAGCTTTCCCTGGAAGTCCTTTATTGACTTGTAACCACGGGCATCCATCCACTCTTCAAGAGCGTCTATCATGCTTGTGATATGACTGGCCTTGTTCCGGTAAACGGCACTTACTACCTGAACTGTTCCTGCACCTGCAAGTAACATCTTGATTACGTCGTTCCCGTCCGAGATTCCTCTGCTTGCACAGATATCAGCCTTGATATTCCCATAAAGCAAGCCTGCAAACCGCAGACTTAACTGGTAATCTTTAGGATGGGTAAGGTCGAAAGGATAGAAAAACTCCTCAGTTTCAGTATTAATTTCCGGCTGGAAAAATCGATTAAACAATACAATTCCCCCGGCGCCTGCCTCAGACATCTTAGCGATTAAGTTGATTGGGTTGGCATAAAACGGACTTAATTTTACACTTATTGGAATCTTAATCACACTTTTCAGTTTCGCTAAGATCTTTACTTGTTTATCCTCGATCTCAGAGCCCGAAATATCACCATCCATAGGAACGTCATAAAAATTAAGCTCTAAGCCCGCTATGCCTGTTTTTTCGAGTGCCAGTGCATATTCTTCCCATGATTCATCATAGGTAGCATTTAGACTTGCGAAAACAGGAATTGAGACTTTGGAAATAAGTTTTTCGAGTTTGAAAAGATGTTCTTTTGCACCACCGTGTTTTACCTGAGGGAATAAATTTTGCATTTCTGCATTGCGTTCATCATATTCGCCCAGCTGATCTTGTAATTGAATCTGCTCAAGATGAATTTGTTCCTCAAACAAGGATCTGTAAACGATAGCTGCAGCACCTGCTCGTTCAATCTTCTGAATTACAATAGGGTCTTCAACTAAACTGCAAGCCCCTAAAATGATGGGATTCTTCAGTTCAACTCCCATATAAGTGGTTCTTAAATCTGCCATAATATTTAAAATTTTGATGGAATTATGTTTTTAATAAAAGCAACTCTATATGTGTTAACAAGATAACTCACGGCAATAAGGTCTTTACTTATTTCCAGCCTCTTGTTGCGAAATTAATCTTTTAATTTGAAATAGAGCACTTTTTATTTACTCAGATTTCGATCATCTTTGCAGAGTATAACAACGCTGTTTCATTGTTTAAAATTCATGAATGAATAAAAAAAGACTACTTTTTGTTTGTCTTGGTAATATCTGCCGTTCACCGGCTGCTGAGGCGGTAATGAATGCGAAAATAAAGAATGCGGGGATTGAAAATCAGGTAACCTGCGATTCCGCCGGGATTCTTGGTTATCATTCGGGTGAGAAGGCGGATGTGAGGATGCGTAATCATGCCCTTAAGCGGGGATATAAAGTGACAAGCATATCAAGGAAATTTAATGCCGCCCATGACTTTGATGCTTTTGACATGATAATTGGTATGGACGATCAGAATATAAATGACCTCAATTTGCTTACCCGAACATCAGCTGATAAGGGAAAGATCTGCCGTATGACCGATTTTTCAACGCAAAAATTATATAATTATATTCCTGATCCTTATTATGGTGGACCTGAAGGATTTGAATTAGTAATTGATTTATTGGAAGATGCCTGTGATGGGTTGCTCGGATACCTTAAAAAAGTAAGTAAATGAAATTAAATCATGTAATTGTCTTGTTGATTTTGCTTCTTGGCGTCACAGGGTGCAGTACCCAACGGAAGCTTGTCAGGGAATATAAGGGAAAGACAAAGGCGGACCTCGTCCTTGGAATGGGTAAACCAGTACGAATTGAGAATGGGGCAGGAGGAAATACAGTACATATTTATATAAAGAATAAATTGCTTAAGGCAGCACCCATTAACACCGGACAATTCCAATACGATAAATTTGAGAGTCCTAAAACAGTAAAGACAGAGACGTATAAATTCTATTTAAATTCCCTGGGTATCATAGACGATGTGGTTTATGATCTAAGTTATGCCCGATGAAGTATGAATTCTTAAATATTCATTTTTCTATTTTTCGACGAAGATTTTTTTATATCTTTGCATCCGCTTAAGGCAATTTGCCCAGATGGTGAAATTGGTAGACACGCCAGCTTGAGGGGCTGGTTCCGGTTACGGTGTGCAAGTTCGAGTCTTGTTCTGGGCACCAAAAAAAGAATACCCACTGATTATCGGTGGGTATTGTTGTTTTTGTTCATGTAGGCTGTGGCACATATAGGATCAGATGAAAAAGTTGTGGGAAAAGGTATAAAATTGAATTTTTATTTCATAAACAGCGATTTGCA
>CAINLJ010000081.1 GCA_903850335.1 uncultured Bacteroidia bacterium
ATTGCTGATAAGGCAAATTATGGGGCTGCCATCGCCTCCCTGAAAGGAGATTTAATTTACCTGAATGCTGAATTTGCAGGTATGCATGGATACGACCTTCAGGAGCTGTCAGGTAAAAATCTAACAATTTTTCATAATGAAGAACAGCTACCCAAAACCAGGGAACTGATTGAACAAATTCAAGTTAAGGGTGGATTCTCTGCTCAGGAAGTATGGCATACACGTAAAGACGGAACTGTATTTCCAACGTTGATGAATGCCTCATTAATTGCAGATCAGCACAATATTCCACAATATATGTGGACTACTGCCATTGATATTTCAGCAAAAAAAATGGATGAGGAGAAAATCCAGAGTCAAAATGAAAAATTGAATGCAGTTATCAGTGCAATCCCTGACCTGATTTTTGTATTCGACGAACATGGGACATACCTTGAATACTATAGTGGCAAACAAGGTAAATTATTTATGACTGAAAATGAGATTGTTGGGTCGAATATTAGACTTACTTTTGACGAAAATACAGCAAATCTGCATTTAGAGAAAATCAGTGAATGTATAAGGTCAGGAGATCTTTTAACCTATGAATATTCTATAAACCTGCAAGATACTAACTTCTTCTTTGAAGTAAGGATGGTTCCTTGGAATGTTAAAAAGGTGTTTGCAATAATAAGAGACATAACTGAAAAAAAGATAAAAGATAATGCAATAAAAACACTCTCGATGGCAGTTGAACAAATTCCTGTTTCAATAGTCATTACTGATATTCAGGCGAACATCGAGTTTGTTAATCCTGCTTTTGAAAAAACGACACTCTATCGGTTTGATGAAATCAGAGGAAAAAACATAAAAATTCTCCAATCCGGGAAAACTGGTAAAGATCTTTATAAAGATTTGTGGAGGACTATTAAATCGGGAAAGGACTGGCAGGGCGAGTGGATTAACAGAAAGAAAAATGGCGATTTATTCTGGGAAAATATTTCCATTACCCCTGTGCATGATGAAGAAGGAAATGTAAATAATTATCTGGCTGTTAAACAGGATATAACCTTACACAAAAAGGCTGAACAAGAAATCCATGATCTGAATCTAAATCTGGAACATAAAATCGAGGAACGAACATCCGAGCTAGCCTTGACAAACCAAAATCTTATCAGGCAGATTGAGGAAAGAAATCGGATGGAAGAGGCTTTAATACGGAGTGAACAAAGTTACAGGACTGTCGTTGAAAATGTTAACGAAGTTATCTTTCAGACTGATGCAAATGGTCTTTGGTTATTCTTAAATAAATCGTGGGAGGAGATTACAGGGTTTGGTCTCAATGAATCGTTGGGTCAATTATTTCTGAATTACGTACACCCTGATGACAGGCAGCGAAATATGGATTTATTTGAACCCCTTATTCAAAGGGAAAAAGAGTATTGCCGGCATGAGGTCCGTTACCTGACAAAGGACGGGGGTTATCGATGGGTTGAAGTGTTCGCCCGCCTGGGTATCAATGAGAACGATGAAATAACAGGTACCTATGGCACACTCATGGATATCACTGAACGCAAACGTTCCGAAGATTTTGAAAATGAATTACTTCAACTGTCCCCTAAATTGACTGGCATCCCACTGTCAGAAATTGATGGAGCACTTAATATGGCGTTAGGCAGGATTGGACAATTTCTGGCAGCCGACAGGTCGTATATTTTTGAGTTTAACGCTGACCAAACATCCATGACAAATACCTTTGAATGGTTTAATAATGGAATCAGTCCTGAAATACAAAACCTCCGGGATATCCCGTGCAGGATTTTACCCTCATGGATGGACTCGTTGTTAAAAAAGGAAAGTATTCTTATCCCTTCCGTTAAGGATTTACCGGAAAGCTGGAAGGCTGAGAGGGAAATTCTGGAACCGCAGGGGATTCAGTCACTTATTGTTATCCCTTTTTTATCCGAAAACGACCTCATTGGCTTTGTTGGATTAGATTATGTTGTGCGTAAGAAGGAATTTACTGCTTCCGAAATAAACAATCTTAAAATTTGGGGCAGCATGCTTGCAAGCCTCATAAAAGACAGGCGGTCTGAACAGTTACTCGAACAGACCAGGCAGAATTATGAGACCTTTTTCAATACAATTGATGACTTTCTGTTTGTTATTGACCAAAATGGAAATATCATTCACACAAATAATACTGTCAGTAAAAGACTTGAATTTACAAAGGAAGAACTCTTCAATAATCCTGTACTGGCAGTCCATCCGGTCGATCGGAGAGACGAAGCAGGCAGAATAATCGGCGAAATGCTTGCAGGTACAGCAGAATATTGTCCTGTACCTCTGGTCACCAAGTCAGGGTTACAGATTCCAGTAGAGACGAGAGTAATGCCGGGATTCTGGAACGGACAAAATGTGTTGTTCGGAGTTAGCAAAGATATCTCACAAATAAAACTCTCCGAACAAAAATTTGCCACTGCCTTCCAGTCAAACTCTGCAGTAATGGCAATTTCAGATCTGGCGAGCGGAGAATATATTGATATTAATAATGCATATAGCGAGATGTTAGGATATACAAAGGATGAGGTTCTGGGCAAAACATCACGGGACCTGGAAGTCTTTGTTAATCCGGATATAAGGGATGAAATCGTTATAAACCTGGCGCAGAATATTCCCATCCGAAAAATTGAAGTCGGGTTCCGTAGCAAAGACCAAAATTTAAAGATCGGATTAATGTCTAGCGACATAATCTACATTGGTAACCGAAAGTGTCTATTGTCTGTTGTTCTAGATATATCGGATCGTAAAAAAGCGGAAGAGGAGATTAAAAAAGCACAAAAGGCTGCCGAAGAATCAAATTTGGCAAAAAGCGAATTCCTTTCCAGAATGTCTCATGAACTAAGGACACCAATGAATTCAATTCTTGGTTTTACTCAGTTGCTTCAGATGGGTCATCTCCAGCCTCGTCAGCAGAATGGTGTGGGTCATATTCTTCAAAGTGGCAAGCATCTGCTTGACCTGATCAATGAGGTACTGGATATATCACGGATAGAAGCGGGACACCTGTCACTTTCTCTCGAACCTGTTCTGGTAGATGAATTGATTACAGAACTTATTGACTCAATCCAACCCCTTGCCTTTGCACGTGAAATTCGGATTCATCTTGTAAATTCGGTTTCTGAACACCTATTTGTAAAATCTGACAGGGTACGTCTGAAACAGGTCTTAATGAATTTAATCAATAATGCCATTAAGTATAACAGGACTAAAGGTGCTGTAACCATAGACATTCAAAGAATAACTTCTGATATTCAGAATACTGCAAAGATCCGCATCTCAGTAGCGGATACAGGTATTGGCATTTCAAGTGAGGATATTCCCAAACTATTTACTCCGTTTGAACGAATCGGAGCCGAAAAAACACAAACCGAAGGGACAGGCCTCGGCCTCATGGTTGTTAAAAAACTTCTCGAAGCAATGGGCGGAATCGTCGGGGTGGTGAGCACTCCGGGAAAAGGGAGCACCTTTTGGATCGAATTACCGCAAAGCGCAAGTCCATTGGAAAATGTGGAGAATGAAAATGATAAGTTCACTGACCCATTGGTTCATTCAGATAAAACAGGTACGATTTTGTATATCGAGGATAATCGTTCAAATATAGAACTCGTAGAACAGATTCTCGAGTTACAACGTTCAAGGATTCGGCTTATTTCCAACATGAATGGCAGAAAGGCTGTTGAACTTGCGATAATTTATAAACCGGATCTTATACTTTTAGACCTGAATCTTCCTGATATTCAAGGTGACCAGGTTATTTTGAACCTAAGGACTGAAAATCGCACTAAGAATATTCCTGTTGTAGTTATTAGCGCAGATGCAATGCCAGCCCAGCGGGAAAAGTTATTGAAAAGCGGTGCACGTAATTATTTAAGCAAACCTCTCGATGTAAACTCTTTTTTGGAGGAGGTTGACAAATGGGTTTCGGGTCCTGGAAGAATTGAAAAAGCACTCGAATAACCGATATCAGAATTATAAATTTAACAATGTATGAGATTTTCGTCTCTGAAATATAGTCTTTTAATTGTGAAATTAGGATTCAGGAAAAGCTGGAAAGCCTTGATCGTATTGGTTACGGGATTATTAATCACCCTCGTTACAACTCTCTATTCCGGGCATTATGAAGTAGTAACGAGGAAGAAAGCATTCTCTTTTGTTTGCGATGAAATAAAGACTAAGATTTCAACACGCCTCCATTCGTATGCCTTTCTTTTGCGTTCCGGGTCAGCCTATGTTGCTTCAAGCGATACAGTCTCGAGGAAAGAATGGAAAACCTTTATTGAGAGAACCAAAATAAGTAAAAATCTGCCGGGGATCCAGGGTGTCGGATATTCAATTCTTATTGAACCAAACCAATTAAACATACATATTCGGCAAATCAAAGGGGAGGGGTTTCCTGATTATTCTGTAAAACCAGAAGGAAAACGTGAAAAATATTCCTCCATTATTTTTATCGAACCCTTTTCGGGAAGAAATCTCCGGGCATTCGGTTATGATATGCTATCTGAAAATGTAAGACGTAAGGCTATGGAGCAATCCTGCGATTCGGATCTTGCAGTTATGTCAGGGAAAGTTGTTCTTATGCAAGAGAATAAAAGTGATTTACAGTCAGGTACTCTGATGTATGTTCCTGTGTATCAAAATGGATTACCTATCTCTACTATATCCGAACGCAGGGCTGCTTTAAAGGGATGGGTTTATAGTCCATTCAGAATGAACGATTTAATGACTGGCGTACTTGGTCATTGGGACTTGGATAATAACGACAGGATTCTGCTACAGGTCTACGATGAAACGATTAACCCCGATTCAAAACTATTTGACAGCAGTTCTAATCTTACCGCTGATATTGGAAATCCACCTTCAAGAACCAATACCTTAACAATGGACTTCAATGGCAAGAGATGGATTTTATATTTTAAACAATTCAGGGAACCTTATTACTTAAGCAGTAAAGTAATCATGCTGCTCATTAGCGGAACATTAATAAGTTTTTTGCTTATGGCTTTATCGTTGTCAATGTTTAATACATTTGACAAGGCTCAGCAAATCGCCAATCAGTCAACACGAAACCTTAAGGAAAGTGAGGAACGGTTTAAGATGCTGCTCAATTCAACGGCCGAAGCCATTTTCGGCCTCGACCGAAAAGGAAACTGTACTTTCTCAAATCGTGCCTGTCTTGAAATTCTTGGTTATGAAAATTCTGATCAGTTACTCGGAAAAAACATGCACAATCTCATACATCATACCCATCCCGACGGCAGACCTTATGACATAGGAGATTGCCCTATCCATAAGGCATTTATTGAAGGGTTATTTACTCATGTCGACAATGAGGTATTATGGAGACGCGATGGAAGCTGGTTTCATACTGAGTACTGGTCGTATCCATTGATCTTAAATGGGAAAAACACTGGAGCTGTTGTCACTTTTCTGGACATCACCGAAAGAATCCAATCTATTGAAAAGATTAACAGTGCCCGAAATGAGGCCGAAAAAGCAAACCTTGCCAAAAGCGAATTCCTCTCCCGAATGTCTCATGAACTTCGAACCCCGATGAATTCAATTCTTGGTTTTGCTCAGTTGCTTCAGATGGGTCATCTCCAGCCTCGTCAGCAGAATGGTGTGGGTCATATTCTTCAAAGTGGCAAGCATCTGCTTGACCTGATCAATGAGGTACTGGA
>CAINLJ010000082.1 GCA_903850335.1 uncultured Bacteroidia bacterium
ATCTTACATTCCCTAACGATGAGTCCTATCGTATTTTGGTTAATAATAATCAGATTAAGGTTATAGGTGCAGGAATCAGAGGGCTTCATTTTGGACTTGTGACCTTAAAGCAATTGCTTGACATGAATGTCCCCTTGCCACCTGCAGAAATTCTTGATTTTCCTGTTGCCGCCCATCGATCAACTTTTCAATATCTTCCGGTTCCGGTAACTGAAAAAAGCAAGGCACGGATACTGGAATATGTCGATCTGAAATACAATGAGATAATAGTCCGCTCGGACGACTACAGGAAAATAGATGATCCTGAAATTAAAAAAGGACTTATTGAGTATTTCGATTATATAAAAAGCTTTCAGATTGAGCCTGTACCTCTGCTCTGGATCTCCGGAGATCCGTCTTGGGAGGAGGGGTATTTTCTAAAAAATGAGCCACTTAATTTTAAGGATGAACATTTGATGCCGGCTTTTGAAAGACTTGTTGATACGGAAGGCTCAAAACCAGTGTTTCGTTCCGCCATAAAAAATGGAGTTACTTATGAATCAGGTAGGGACTACCGAATTATTTCTACAGCACCTCCTGTGATTGAAAGAGTTAAGTCCGGACGTATTCCTTCTCAAGGAACTGTATTCCTTACAGGTGATATAATAGATGCCCGGGCACATCGGTACTCAAAGACTTGTCCTTCAGAAGAACTTGCTTATAAGGAGTTTGACCGGCTGGCAGGCTTGGTTATAAAGACCTTAAAACCAAAGAAACTACATGTAAACCACGATGAAATAGGTCTTGTTAACAGTGACAGCCGATGTTTAAAACGTAATATGAAGGAGTATGAACTCATTGCATATCAGGTCAATCGGATGAGGGATATCATTAAAAAACATGACGCTTCGGTGGATATGATTATGTGGGCCGATTGCGTTAATCCCTATCATAATGCGGGATTAAAGTTACTCGAAAAAACGGGAGAGCTACTTTACAGGGATATTATAATGGCCCATTGGTATTATTCTGCTGAGAATTATCAGCAGCGGGATCTCTTGGAGATGGGAGCTAAATATCTTCTTGATATTGGTTTTAGGATATATGGCTCCCCCTGGGACCATCTTGTCAATCACCAGGCCTGGGAACGAATCTTATTGAAAAATGCAGGTAATCCAAATTTTATGGGTCTGATGCATACCGAATGGTACAGTGATGACCGATCTTATGGCCTCTCTGAAACAGGCGAAATTAACTGGACAGGGAAAACCTGGCTGACGAAATAATTTATAACAAAGTATACTTATGTGTAGATGGTTCAAAATATTTTTATTCATTTTGATATTAAAATCCTTTTCCGCCTCATCACAAACCTACTGGAAAGTAGAAAATGAACATGGGGATGAAATATTACTCACCCTTACGGTTAACAATACCAAAAATACATTTGAGGCCTTTACCAGGAAAGATGCATTGAAAGATCTGGCAGGAATCTTTACTTATACACTGGCCAAAGCTGCCGGAAAGTTGAAATATCCGGAGATAGTTTTCATAGAAGGTAAATCTCAAATTAAGAAGGATACCCTCTTATTGAACGGTGATTTCTATTATTTTGATAAGCATTTTCTGTTTTCATCAACAATTGCTGATTCTAAGTTCGAAGGAAGATACATCGATAACAAGGGTAGATCCCATCGTCTGGCGGGAACCAAAATGCCTGATGCCAAACCGATAAAAGATTATGCAGCAATGATAAACACCACATTTTTACTGACAGAAAAAAATATAATCAACACCGGATGGTTAAAATCTGATGAGTGGTCTGATTTTAAGAAGAAGGCTAATGATTTGAAAAGTAAAATATCGGATGACTATGAGTTGGCTGCAACTTTCTTTTGGCTTGGCAAAAAACTTCCCTTTGCACCCTTTGAAATTAATAAGGAAAGGCCGCGTATCAGGACTTCCGGAAGAAAAAATAGCGCAGGGTTTAAAGAAATAAAGCCATCTGTTGTCTATATGGATGGAAATTCATTACCAGTAAACCAAAGGGAAATGGATAGCATTGCAGTTAACATGAATAAAAAGAGATATCCAAACCTCATTATCGATCTGCGAGGCAATAGCCGTTTGGGTATGCTTTCTGCTAATATTCTGATCAGTTATACTGCTAGTCAGCCCTTTACTCCCGGAGTCTGTATTACAAGAAATTGGAGCGATAAAAATGCGGTGATTCCCCTTAAAAAGGAATATTCCAAACTTTTTAAGAGCTTTATGGATGGAGATTTCGTACCAGGATCCCTTTATAAGGAAACAGGGAGATATTTAAAAATTATTCCAAACGAAAAAAATTTTAAGGGCAAAGTATTTGTTCTTACAGATTCAAGAACTTCCAGAGTTGCAGAAATTCTGACTTATGTGATGAAGAGCAGTAAAATGGCTACTATTGTTGGGCAAAAAACTGCGGGGAATTCGATTCTGACGGGAAATCTGATAATTAACGGGGAATATGACCTGACACTGCCTGACTGCGAATTTTTTACGGATGATGGAAAGAGTCTTAATAATAAAGGCGTTGAACCTGACATTTCTAAATCAGGTGATGAGGCGTTGAATTATGTGTTAAGTATCATTTGATAAGAGTATTATATCAAAACATATTAAAAATAATTACTATGGGCACAGAAAGCATTTCAAGAAGAAATTTTCTTGGCAAGACGGCTGCAGGTGTGGCTGCTGCAACAGTTACGTCTCATGCCTCCTCGATGGGAGTAGCCTCTTACAATCGTATCATTGGTGCTAACGATCGAATTAACATAGGGTTTTTGGGCTGCGGTTCAAGAAGTCATGGACACCAGAACATGGTTGAAATGTCAGCGAAAGATAAAAATCTTGGGGTTGTTGCAGTTTGCGATCTTTGGTCAAAAAACAGGGAAGGTACTGCAATCCGGGTTAATGAGATGTTCAATACACAGGTTAAACAATTTAAGTATTTCGAACAGATGCTCAATATGCCTGAACTGGATGCAGTAATGATTGCAACAGGAGATTTTCAGCATGCGAAGATCCTTGCGGAGGTTGTTAAGGCCGGAAAGGACTGTTATTGCGAAAAGCCAATGGCAGACAGTGTTGAAGATGCCAAACTTGCCCGGGAGGCTGTCACTGGTTCCAAACAGGTCGTACAAATGGGATCTCAATGGGTAAGTGAACCGGTTCAGCGTAAGGTACGTGACATAGTCCGTTCAGGAAGATTAGGGCAGATCACGAAAATTGAGCAGGTGTGGAATGATAATGGTCCGAGATGGCATAATCCGGACAATCCAAAAGTTAAAGCTATCCGTGAGGAAGACACTGACTGGAACCGCTGGCTTCTGGGGAAACCTTTCGAACCTTTTGATCCATGGAAATATTGTGAATTCAGAATCTTCAGGGATTATTCCGGTGGAATCACTTCACAATGGATGAGCCATGCCATTGGATTAGTTCATTTTTATACTGATACAGCAATTCCGGATTCGATGGTAGCCAATGGAGGAATATTCGGATGGCATGATATACGACAGAACCCGGATACTTTTCAGGCACTTGCAACTTATGATAAATCTAATTTATTGTATTCATATTCATCAAGCTATGCTAACAAATTTGGTGATTATTCCTGCATAAGGGGAAAGGAAGGAACACTTTTTGCGCATGGGGGAGAAGGTAGTCCTCGCTGGTTTTATATTCCTGAACATCTGAAGCTTCCAGGAGGATTCGACTTTTATGAAGGATTAAAGGAGGCTGTTAAAAACGGACAGGCCGAGATAATCAGTGCTGAAGAATATGGAATGAAACTACCGCCTGCTAATTTAAGTGACGATAGTAAGTTTCACATGGATAACTGGGTTGATTGTATGCGTACAAGGAATCCTGAAACAAATGGTAATATTCATACCGGATTCTGGCATTCGGTTGGTTGTGTTATGGCGACTCGTAGTTATCGCGAAGGCCGGAAATTATATTGGGACAGGGCAAAAGAGGAGATTGTTGATCACCCTCTGATATAAATCGCTGATTATTTCTAAATTTGGCGTCTAATTATTGAATGCCGGCTGCTAATACGATATAGCCGTATAAATTTTTTGATAAAATCTATGGTGCGACTTATTCATTTATGAAAAAAACATCACTCAGCGATATTGCGAAACATCTGGGCGTATCCAAAACTCTGGTATCATTTGTCTTGAACGGGAAAGCGAAAGAGTTCCGTATCAGTGAAGATATTTGTAAAAAGGTTGTCGAGGTTGCAAAAGAATTAAATTATCAACCTAACCGGATTGCCCAGGGACTAAGGACAGGCAGAACAAACACAATCGGTTTGATTATTGCAGATATTGCCAATCAGTTTTTTGGTATTTTAGGTCGCGAGATTGAACAGGAAGCTGCCCGGTTTGGCTATAGGGTAATCTTTTGCAGTTCAGATGAAAACCCGGAAAAATCAAGACAACAGATTGCAATGTTACAGCAAAGCCAGGTTGATGGATATATAATCTCACCACCAAAACATAGTGAGGATCAGATTCGTGCTCTTGCCAAAGGGCATGTCCCATTTGTTTTAATTGACCGTTATTTCCCCGAAATAGAATCCAACCATATTGTTGTTGATAATTTTAATGCAGCATACAATGCAACAAACCACCTTTTGAAACTTGGTAGAAAACGAATTGCCAATATCACAGTCAACCTTGATCTGATCAATATGGAACAACGCACCGAAGGCTACAAACAGGCACTTCGTGATGCATCGGTCCCGGTTGATGATAACCTCGTGAAAGTTCTCCCATTCTCGCATGATAATAAAGACGTTGCACGAGCCATAAAGGAACTTGTAGGAAAGAATTCTCCAAAGAAAATTGATGCCATATTATTCTCAACGAGTAAACTGGGAATTAATGGAATAGAATGTATCTCCTCATTGGGACTTAAGATTCCTGATGACATCGCTATTGTCAGTTTTGATAATCCGGATGCCTATAAGATTTGTGTCAGTCCAGTGACAGTCGTAAATCAACCTTTGAAAGAAATTGGGAAAATAGCTGTTCAGATGCTCCTTAACCAAATTAAACATCCGGATGCCCCTTCTAAAGCTCAGGAAATAGTCTTGAAAACAGATTTAATAATCAGAAAATCTTGCGGATCATAAATATTTTATATTTTTGCTAAAACGATTTAGTAATTCTATAACAAAACTTATATGACTGAAATTAATAAGACTCAGAAGGATATGTATATTGGGCTGAATGTTGGCGGTACCAATTGCAGTGTCGTGGTTGGAGATTCTTCATTTACAGTAATCCATAGGTCTGGTTTTGAAACCAGGTCTGAACGCGGCTATGAGGCTATTCTGGATGAATTTAAAGAGCATGTTTATGAAATACTTGTTAAACATCCAGATTTTAATTTAAAACGTATTGGAATAAGTTGCGGTGGCCCCCTCGACTCAAAAAAGGGTATGATATATTCACCACCTAATCTTCCGGGCTGGGATAATGTGCCAATAACCAAAATTTTTGGTGACGAGTTTGGCGTTGATGTTGCGATTCAGAATGATGCAAATGCCTGTGCATTGGCTGAATGGTTGATGGGAGCAGGAAAGGGGACCTCAAATATGATCTTCCTGACCTTTGGTACAGGAATGGGAGCTGGCCTTATTTTAAACGGGAAATTATATAGTGGTACTAATGATCTTGGAGGTGAAGTTGGTCATATCCGTCTGGAAAAAACAGGACCTGTTGGGTTTGGTAAGGCCGGATCGTTTGAAGGTTTTTGTAGCGGAGGTGGGATTGCTCAGCTCGCAAAATCAATCGTAACGGAGAAACTGGCCAATAATCATCATGTAGGCTTCTGTCCCTCGCCTGAAATGATCAATGATATTGACACCAAAATGGTTGCCCTGGCAGCGAGAGCCGGTGACCCGGTGGCCTATGAAATTATCCGTATTTCTGCCGAATATCTCGGACAGGGTTTGTCTCTGTTAATCGATATACTTAACCCTGAGTGTATTGTTATTGGAAGTATCTATGCACGCAATGAGGAGTTATTTAAACCTCTTATAGAAAGAATATTACATCTTGAAGCTATTCCATCCGCACTCGAAGTCTGCAAAATAAAACCGGCATTGCTTGGTGATGCAATTGGAGATTATGCAGCATTGTGTGTGGCAATCTACGAGGATAAATTTTAATTTTAAGTGAAGTGGAAAACAACTTTTTTTTGGATGAACTAATTTCTCGTTACCCTCAGCTATTATCCCTGAAAGAGGAAATTAACCGGGCGGCAGCAGCCTTAATCAAGAGCTATAGTCAAGGCAGTAAAGTTTTGATTTGCGGAAACGGCGGAAGTTGTTCCGATTCAGATCATATTGTTGGCGAATTGATGAAGGGATTTGAAAGAAAACGCCGTGTTACGGAATCTTTTAAAAGCAAGCTCACAGAATCTGCCGGAGAAAGAGGAGCCTACCTTGCTGAAAAACTCCAGCAGGCTTTACCTGCCATATCCCTGACTGCCCATTCAGCCCTTATTACTGCAGTTGCTAATGATACAGATGCAAATCTTATTTTTGCTCAACAAGTGGCGGGATATGGCAAACCAGGGGACGTAATTCTGGGGATCAGCAGCTCCGGAAACTCGCAGAATGTTATTGACGCGCTGATTACTGCAAAAGCAATGGATTTAGTAGTTATCGGGCTGACTGGTGAGACCGGCGGGAAAATGAGGGAGTTCTGCGATATCCTTATTAATGTTCCAGGTCGTCGTACTGCATTTGTTCAGGAATTACATCTTCCTGTATACCATGTGCTGTGCCTGATGGTGGAAAATCATTTCTTTGGGAATTAAAATGGCTATTCGGCTATTCGACTTTTAGGCCTTTAGGCTATTGGGTCGTCAGCTAGATGCTGCTTTTCCCTAACAGCCGAACACCCGAAAAGCCTAACAGTCGAATAGCCTAACAGCCGAACAGGCCTTCTGATTAACTAACAAAACAACATATTCATGAACACTCAAAAAACTTCAAAAGGACAAAATGCGATATCACGCAGAACCTTTATTAATCGGGCAGGCGCAGGAACAGCTGTACTTGCTGTTGCATCCTCGGCAAAACTCTTTGCAGATGATTTAAAGCAGGCTGTTCCCTGGCCTGCTGATGCTTCAAAATATACTGCACACATGATTGGCCATGGGCATATCGATCCGGTTTGGTTGTGGCCGATGTCTGAAGGAATTTCAATCGTTTACAGTACTTTCAGATCTAACCTGGATCGCATGAACGAAACGCCTGACTTTAAATTTACCTCCAGCTCGGCTCAGTTTTACCAATGGGTCGCAGATAATGACCCGCAGATGATGGCTCAGATTCGCAAACGAATCGATGAAGGGAGATGGAGTATTGTAGGTGGCTGGTGGGTAGAACCGGATGTAAATATTCCAGGTGGAGAAGCGATGGTTCGGCAGGGCCTTTATGGACAGCTAACACTCCAGAAATTGGTAGGTCATAAGGCCAAAGTTGGTTATAATCCCGACTCGTTCGGACATACGAGTACTCTTCCCCAGATCATTAAGTTACAGGGGATGGATAATTATGTATTTATGCGGCCAGGTCCACACGAAAAGACAATTCCCTCTGATCTGTTCTGGTGGGAAGGTGTCGATGGTACCCGTGTTCTTGCTTACCGGATTCCATTTAGCTATGGTGATGGTGGCTCTGTCAGAAACCGGTTACTTCAGACAATGGCAAGATTCAAGGATCAGTCTTCAAAAAGTTTTGTTCAGTATTTTGGCGCCGGAGATCATGGAGGTGGTGCTACAAAGGAAAATATACGCTCTATCCTGGAAATTCAAAAAGAAAAAGATGCTCCTAAGGTACTTTTTAGTACTCATGACACTTTTTTTAAGGAGGCACGTGCAGATAAAAAACTTGAAATTCCTGTAGTAAAAGATGATTTACAACATCATGCAAGGGGATGTTATACCGCTGAATCTGCTATCAAAAAAGGAAACCGCCATTCGGAGTTTGCCTTGGTTGCTGCTGAGAAAATCGCTGCAATTGGCATAATGGGATGGGGAGCAAAATATCCCAAAGGTGAGTTCTCTTCAGCCTGGAAGAGGGTTTTATTCCTGCAGTTTCACGATAGTCTTGCAGGCAGTTCACTCATGGACCACTCTGCCACTGCGACACAGGGTTATGGTTATGCTCAGGATATCGCCAATCAATCGAATTATGTTGCATTGCAGAAACTGGAATCACAGGTACCAACTGAGGATCCGGATTCACAGTATATTATTGCATTTAATCCCCATACATGGGAGGTTCACCAAAACCTTGAATACGATTTAAACTGGGGTACAATGCACAAAACATCACGTGTTGATGATGAATCAGGGAATCCTCTCGCACATCAGTGGACCCTTGGGTCATCCCAGGCAGGTAGCAGGCGTAAACTTATCATAAATGCAACAATCCCACCAATGGGATACCGACAGTTCAGACTTTGGGACGGAGGTGATTACAATCATAAAAGTACTGTGTCGGCAAGGGATAATATCCTTGAGAATGATTTGGTATTAGTACGGTTCACTCCCAATGGAACTCTCGGAATGTTTGACAAGGAGAGCGGAAAAGAAATATTCTCGGGCAGTGACACAGGAGGAAAAGCTGTTGTTATAAATGATTTAAGTGATACCTGGAGTCACGATATTAAGACATTTGCCGATGAGATCGGATCGTTTGGGAACGGGGTGGTTAAAATTCTGGAAAATGGACCATTAAGGGCAACTATCCGGGTAATCACCTTTTACAACCTCTCAACTCTTACAATTGACTGGAGCCTTTATGCAGGTTCACGCAACCTTGAAGCTAAGGTGACCCTGGACTGGCATGAACACCTTAAAATGCTCAAGTTCTCCTTCCCGGTAAACATAGAATCTCCGACATCAACCTATGAAACAGGGTATGGCTTTATCGACAGGGTTACAAACGGGGAAGAAGAACCTGGTCAACGATGGGTCGATGTGAGTGGTACACGTGCAGGTATTCCTTTTGGACTCACCGTTCTGAATGATGCCAAATACGGCTATAATGTAAATGGAAATGATCTCCGGATCTCTGTTGCCCGTTCGGCAGTATATGCCCATCATAATCCTAAAGTGCTCAATATGAAAGAAGAGTATTATTGGATGGACCAGGGAATACAAACTATGCGCATGTTAGTTGTACCTCATAAGGAAAGCTGGAAGAATAGTAATATCGTAAGGATAGCGGAAGAATTTATGACTCCTTCACCGATTACTTACCAGGGAATTCATGGTGGGAAATTGCCAAAAGCGGCATCATTCCTTTCAATCGATGCGCCAAATGTGATCGTTTCTGCTATTAAAGAATCAGAAAACGGTGAAGATATTATTGTCCGTTGTGTAGAGAGTACAGGAATTCAGACCTCTGTTGCACTGGACCTAAAGTTTGTACATGCAAAATGGACCGGTAATTTCCGTCCTTCTGAAATAAAAACACTTCGGATCAACCGGCTTACAAAATCAATAAAAGAGGTTAATCTGCTCGAAGAATAACATACTAAACAAACATTTATTTAATCAATTAAACTAAAAATAAAAAAATGAGTAATTCAAAAGTTCAGGTAAGCAAATTGCTTCCCGTAATGTTGTCCTTTGTTATAATGGGATTTGTGGATATTATTGGCACAGCAACAAATCATATCCAGGAAGACTTTCAACTAAATGATTTTATTGTACAGTTTCTGCCTATGATGGTTCTCCTTTGGTTCTTTATATTAGGAGTTCCGGCAGGTATTATACAGGATAAACTTGGAAAGAGAAATATGCTGAATATAGGTATGATATTACAGGCAGTTGGCCTTGGCCTGCCTTTTGTTCATTACTCTTTCGGAATGATGTTTGCCTCTTTTATCCTTTTAGGTATTGGAAACACTATTATTCAGGTTTCAGCCAACCCGCTTTTGCAGGATGTATCTCCTTCGGATAAACTAGCCAGCTACATGAGTACTTCACAGTTTGTTAAGGCAATTGTTTCGACTCTTGGACCTATTATCGCTACATTTATGGCTACGCAATTCGGGGATTGGAAATTGGTCTTTGCAGTATATGGGATCACATCTTTATTGGGAGCTTTATGGTTATCTATGACACCCATTGTTGAATCTAAACCTGATCGTAAAGTGGCTTCCTTTGGTTCATGCCTTGGATTGCTTAAAAACGGTTTTGTGGCATTTATGGCATTGTCCATCTTTTTGATCGTAGGTACTGAAGTGGCAATTAATACAAATATTGTGAATGTGTTAGTGGGGAAATATGCTGGTGGACATGAATCGGTTGCTGAGATGGCAGTTTTACGAAAAACAGCTGCCTGGGGGATCAGCCTCTTTTTCCTCGGCGAAACCATCTCACGATTCCTTGGCGCGATTATTCTTAACTGGATTAAACCGCGCATTTTTCTTATATTGATTTCTGTTTTATCACTTTGTGGTGTATTGGGTGTTTTTGTATCTCCAAGCATGACCGTGGCTTTTGCCGCAATATTAGTTATAGGATTAGGTGTTGGAAATATGTTTCCTATTATTTTCTCACTTGCATTGGATAAAATGCCGGAGCGATCAAACGAGATTTCAGGTTTACTCATCATGGCCGTTTCAGGTGGAGCCTTTATACCATTGGTAATGGGATATGTAAGTAGTGCATTTGGACCACTTACGAGCATCTTTGTCGTTGGAGGTTGTATGCTTTATATCTTGTGGGTATCCTTCTTCGTAAGAAAGAGCCAGGCAGCATGATTTTTTAACTTAAGAATTATTTACCGGGTAATATAGTCACCGGGTGACTGTCCATGATCTGAACAGTCACCCGGTGACTTCATCACGAATGAAATTTATGAATAAAAATGTGTATATTATTCTGTTATTTTCCCTGTTTGCTGGTATAGTCAGTGCTCAGGAAAAATTAGCATCCAAAGGTGAGATTCCAATCCTTGCCTGGTATAGCATACCTTCGGGTGAAACAACAGTTGAGCGGTATCTGGAGATGAAAGAAGCAGGTATTACCTATCAGTTTAATGGGTATGCAAATGCTGACGCAGTCGAAAAAGCCCTCGATGTGGCTCTGAAAGCCGGAATTAAGATGGTAATCTCATGTCCTGAACTTAGAACGGATCCTGAAAAAACTGTGAGACGATTTATGAATCATCCTGCCCTTGTGGGATATCACCTTCAGGACGAACCTTCAATCAGCCAGTTAAAGGGGCTTGGAGATTGGGGAAGACAGATTCAATCGATTGATAAAAAACACTTCTGCTACGTAAACCTCTTTCCAAATCATGCAGATTCTTCCCAGCTGGGGACAAAGGATTATATGGAATATGTTAGGGAATATATTAAGCAAATACCTGTAAAATTTGTCTCCTTCGACTATTATCCTATCATGAAAGACCATATCTCGAAGACATGGTATAATAACCTCGAACAAATTTCCGGTGAATCAGCAAAGGCCGGTCTCCCTTTCTGGGCCTTTACCTTAACGACAAATTACGATGAGAATCACGTTACCCCGCAAACACTGGCTGCGATGAGACTTCAGGTATACAGCGATCTGGCTTATGGGGCTCAGGGGATACAGTATTTTACCTATTGGTCGGCTACTTCAACCAATTCACCATCAGGGGAAGATCAGCGTGGTGCACCTATCAGTGCAACCGGTAAAAGAAGCGTCGTTTATGATAGGGTAAAATTGATGAGCCAGGAAATAAAGAATCTTTCAGGTGTCTTTCTGGGATCAAAGGTGGTATCAGTAAGGCACACAGGCAAAGGGATGATCCCATCCGGGACAATACGTTTAACATCACTTCCCAAAGCAATAAAAGTTTTGGATACAAATGGTGCACCTGCATTGGTCTCTGTTCTTGAAAATGGGGACAACTCATTCCTTATTGTCGTAAATAAGGATTTTTTAAATAGCATAAACCTTACTGTTTATGGTGACGAGGCTGTTAAAAAGGTTCTTAAAGATGGAACAATAGTGCCTGCCAGCGCCTATGAAAGCTCTATGGAACTTGATCCGGGAGATGCTTCGCTCTTCATGTTCCCGACAGAAAAAAAGTAAGTTCAAACATTTTTCGCATTTGAAAATAAGTTATTTATAATATTTCATATACTAATATGATCAGGCATAGAAGAATTATTACTTTGGCCTTTATACTGCTATCTTTATTGAAGGGCTTATATGGAGCAGAACCACTTCATTTTACCGATTTCGTTAATCCATTTCAGGGAACCGATGATCACGGACACACTTTCCCTGGTGCAGCTCTGCCAGGCGGGATGGTTCAGCTTGGTCCGGATACCGATATAAAAGGTTGGGACTGGTGTTCCGGTTACCACTACAGTGATAAGTCTGTAATGGGATTCAGTCATTTACATCGCAGTGGTATGGGAGCAGGTGACTGGGGCGATATCCTCCTGATGCCTTCGACGGGCAAACTGAAAGTTGAACCTGGTAAAAAAGAGAACCCGGGAGAAGGTTACCGATCACGATTTTCGCATGATCAGGAAGAAGCTTCGCCAGGATATTATGCGGTAACATTGAAGGATTATGGAATCAGGGTGCAACTCACACTTTCTGAACGTACTGGATATCATAAATATACATTCCCAAAATCTGATGACTCACACATAGTGATAGATATGAATCATGGTATCGGCGACAAATGTACTGGTGCTCAGATTAGAATTGTGAATAATTCCGAAATTGAAGGTCATAGGGGTTCAGATGGATTTGTAGATAATCAAAACGTCTACTTCTATGCAAGATTCAGTAAACCCTTTAAATCTTACGGAACATGGGATAAGAAAAATACTAGATCTGGTTCAAAAGAAGGCTCCGGAACCCAGGTTGGTGCTTGGGTCGATTATAATACTTCCGAAAACGAAAATATCGAAGTGAAAGTTGGGATCTCATATACAAGTATTGCACAGGCAAAGCTTAATCTTGAAACGGAGATACCTCACTGGGATTTCAACAAAGTGAGGGGCGAGGCATCCACAAAATGGAACATGGCACTTGAAAAGATCGAAGTTGAAATGGATAACGGGACCGGCGCAACCGAAGCAAAACAGAAAAAGACGACCTTTTACTCTGCAATGTATCATGCTCTTTTGTTTCCGGCTACATTTAGTGATGTAGACGGAAAATATATGGGACTTGATAATCAGGTTCATACTGCAAAGGATTTTATTTACAGGAGTGACTTTTCACTCTGGGACACATTCAGAGCTGAAATGCCATTACTCACCCTTATCAGTCCCGTTAGAAGCAATGATGCAATTAACACCTGGATAGCCCAGTATCAGCAGGGTGGATGGTTGCCTACTCCACAACAATTTGGTAACAGCTATACAAACGATATGATCGGCGATCATCCTGTCGTAGCAATTCTTGATGCATACAGGAAAGGAATCAAAAATTTCGATCTTCAGCTAGCCTATGAGGCAGTGAGAAAAAATGCAATGGAAACACCACCCGCAAAAAGTCGTTCCGAAGGGCGGGTAGGATTGGAATATTATCTCAAATATGGATATGTCCCATACGAAAAGATACGCGAATCTGTATCCAGAACACTTGAATATTCATTTAATGACTGGTGCGTAGCCCAGCTCGCAAAGGAGGCAGGCAAGATGGAAGATTATGAGATGTTTATGAAACGAGCTTCAAATTACAAAAACATTATCGATGTAACTACCGGCTTTGCCCGGCCAAAAAACAGTGATGGGAAATGGCTCACCCCTTTCGATCCGAAATTTGTAGGACATGGGAAAGATCGACATTATACCGAGGCCAACGCATGGCAATATACACTCTTTGTACCTCATGATGTGCAAGGGGTTATCAATCTTTCCGGAGGGCGTGAAAATTTCGTAGCTAAACTGGACACACTTTTTACAACCAGTTCGGAGATTAAAAGTACTGTAGCAGACATTACCGGATTAATTGGTCAGTATGCCCATGGAAATGAGCCCGGACACCATACTGTTTATTTGTATAACTATGCCGGAGTTCCCTGGAAAACACAATTTATGGCCCGAAAAGTAATGGACGAACTCTATGGCCCCGAACCCGCAGGATTGTGCGGAAATGAAGATATGGGTCAAATGTCGGCCTGGTATGTATTAAGTGCTATGGGCTTTTATCCAGTTGCACCAGGTCAGAATGTTTATTCCATCGGCAGTCCTGAATTTAGTAAGGTAACCATTCATCTCGATCAAAACTTTGGAAACGCTGCAAAGTTCGTTATCGAAACGAAAAATAATTCTGTCAAAAACAAATATATCCAGTCTGCGACCCTGAATGGCAAACCCCTTAATAACCCTTGGTTTGACCATTCCGAAATTAAAAATGGAGGTACACTGGTTTTCCGGATGGGAGCAGAGCCAAATAAGAGTTGGGGAAGCGCATTAACAGCCGCTCCACCGTCAATTACGAAATAGTCAATTATGATCGAAAAATGATATTCTCAATGAATCATCAGATAACGAGTCATTCAATTGGAAACATTTTAAAAGCCCCAGCGGGGCGATATATTGGTAGCCCGGGGCAAACGACGTAGGAGTGCCGCCCCGGGAAAAGAAAGTAAGGAGTTCAAATCGTCCGTCATGAAACGTTGAAAATAGTGTGTCAGATGTTTAGGACGGAATAGCACGAATCTTCATCAAAGTAATGAATTAAGAGATATTTTATGTCATGCTTTATTTTGAAACTTCCGGTTATTCGGATTACAAGGATTGTAGAATGAGACATATTTCGCTTCTGATTATTTTTACACTGATCTTCTCAACAGGGATTTACGCCCAGGATAAATTACCCTTCACTAAGCCTGTTCCAATCATGGCATGGGCTGGTATTCCTGATTCTGAAACCAATTCAGAGCGCTTCACTGAACTTAAGGAGATGGGAATTAACGTGAACCTCTCGAATTATCCGAATGCAAATGCCATGCAGAGAGCACTGGATCTGGCACAGGAGGCTGGATTAACAATGGTTACATCGTGTCCTGAATTAAAGAGCGATCCGGAAAATACAGCCCGCCGTTTTATGAACCATCCAGCACTGGCTGGCTATTTCTTAAGAGATGAACCTGTTCGTAAAGACTTTGCTGAACTGGGAGAATGGGCAAAAAGAATCGAATCAGCAGATAATAAACACTTTTGTTTTGTAAACCTCATAGCGAGTATCAATACCACCAAAACGGAGGCACTTGGGACATCATCCTATGCCGAATATGTAAACTCTTTTGCAACAATTGTTCCTTCAAAGGTTCTCTCTTTTGATTTCTATCCCGTGCTGACAGATGGGATTCATGAAAGCTGGTACAATGGTTTAGAGGTATTCTCATCTGAGGCTACAAAGTTAGGGAAACCTTTTTGGGCCTTTGGTCTTAGTAGTTCATACAATGACCTTCATCCGGTTCCGACAATTCCTGCTTTAAGACTACAGCTTTACAGCAATCTTGCCTATGGTGCCCAGGGCCTTGAGTTTTGGGCTTATTGGATGTCTCAGGGCCTGCGCTGTGCCCCTATTGGGTTAGATGGGAAGCGCACAGTAGTTTACGACAGGATAAAAAATATTACAAACGAAATCCAAAAAGTAGCGGGTGTTTTTGTCGGATCAAAGTTGATCTCAGTCAAACATACGGGAGTTGTAATACCTAAGGGAACCTCTCAACTTACTACCTTGCCATCTGCAATAAAGGTTTTTGAAACGGAAGGCAACGGTGCATTGGTCTCAATACTTGAAAACGGTCCCAATACTTTTTTCGTTGTAGTCAACAGAGACCTGAGCAAAAATATGACTCTTACAATACTTGGTGATGAGACATTGAAAAAAGTCCAAAAGGATGGAACTATAATTAAGGCTTCCCGGTACTCAAATACATCCGAAATTGAGCCTGGTGATGCAGCTGTTTATATGTACCCCACTAAAAAGTAGAGAGAAATGAAAAACAGCCTGATATTGATCATTTTGCTTTTCGCATTAGCCGTCCAGTCCAACTCCCAGGAAAAGTTAAAATCTGCAGGAATAATACCGGTGATGTCATGGGGTGGAATTACTCAATCGGAAATATCCGTCGAAAGTTATAAGAAACTTAAAGACGTAGGTGTAAATATTGACATTGCTTTCTTTTCGAATACTGAGGCAATAGCATCCGCTCTCGACATGGCTGGAAAAGCCGGAATTAAATTAATGATCTCTTGTCCCGAACTTAAAAGTAACCCTGAGAAGATTGCAAACCGCTTTAAAAATCATCAGGCTCTCGAAGGTTATTTCCTAAGTGATGAGCCAGGAAAACCTCTTTTCCAGGAATTGTCAGACTGGCAAAAAAAAATACATTCAGCCGATACCAAACACTACAGCTTCGTAAACCTTTATCCGAATATAAATTCAAACAAGACTAAATTTGGGACAAAAGATTACGCAGAATACATCTCAAGCTTTGATAACCTATTTCCCGCACCTTACCTCTCCTTTGATTTCTATCCTGTTGTAGATGGCGGATTACACCCGCGCTGGTTTGAAAATCTGGAGTTTTTTGCCAGTAACTACAAAAACAACGGGCGGCCTTTTTGGGCTTTTGCCTTAACAACTTCTTACCTTGCCTATTCCGACGATGCAGGACAACCTTCCTTAAATGATTTTTACCAGCTTTATAAGACCTATAACCCTGAGAAAACATTTGTACACGATATTCCAACTTTAGGTTCCCTGCGACTTCAGATTTATTCCAATCTGGCTTATGGTGCACAGGGAATCGAATACTGGAGCTTTCGCGGATTTGGCTCTCCTTTGGATTCTCAGGGAAAAAGGACCGTAGTTTATGATCGCCTTCAGAAAGTTAGTAATGAAATTCAACAGCTTTCAGGTGTGTTCAAGGGGGCTAAAGTAATTTCAATAAGTCATACCGGATCGGATATTCCAAATGAAACACAAAGACTGACTAAACTTCCCGATCCAATAAAACTCATTGAGACTATTGGGGAAGGTGCAGTTATCTCTCAACTGGAGAATGGAAAAAATTCATTTCTGGTTATTGTCAACCGTGACTTTAAGAATCCGATGAAGCTGATCATATATACCGATGATTCTGTAAAAAAGGTCCTAAAGGATGGTACATTGATTCCTGCATCCGAATATTCGAGCTCAACAGAGGTTGAACCGGGTGATGCTGCAATTTATTGCTTTCCGTCAAATGTGAATAATGCAAAATAACGAATGGCCCTTGCATCAGTTAAAATTGATGCAAACACCACATGTTTTTTATAATATCTTGAAAATAAAGCACTAATGTCACGGAGGCAATTAGGAATGTTGCGAATGTAATTAGTAATGTTGATGAAGTAATTAGCAATGTTGCAAAGGCAATTAGTAATGTCGCATGTGTAATTAGTAATGTCGGAAGTGCAATTAGTAATGTTGCGGAGGTAATTGGTAATGTTGCAAAGGTAATTGGTAATGTTGCGAAGGTAATTGGGAATGTTGCAAGTGTAATGAGGAATATTGCAAGTGTAATTAGGAATGTCGCAAGTGTAATTAAGAATGTAGCAAAAGTAATTGGCAAAATCCCGAAGGTGATTGGCAATTTCGATTAGTATAAAGAATTAAACAATATATAAATAAATTTTCATGAAAAAGGAGCAATTACAACAAATTCTGAAGGATATTAATAAAGTAAAAATTGCCGTTATCGGTGATTTCTGTCTCGATGCCTATTGGTTTATTGACGAGGCGATGAGTGAAATATCCGTTGAGACCAACCAGGCGACCAGACCTGTGAGGACTCAGAAGTATTCGCTGGGTGGGGCCGGGAATGTAACAAATAACCTTGCAGCAATGAACATCCAGGATATCCGTGCCTTTGGCGTTATAGGCACTGATCCGTTTGGTGCTGAGATGGTAAGGGTAATGAAGGAAACAGGCATTGATCCCCGTAACCTTCTTATTCAGGAAGAAGACTGGTATACACATGCCTATGCTAAGCCATATATTGACGATAAAGAGTTAAACCGTGTTGATTTCGGTAATTACAACAAACTGTCCCTGGATACAGCTGATCGCCTGATTGCCAGTCTGGTGAAAGAGATTCCTGAAGTAGATATAATCATTATTAATCAGCAGGTCCCATCTGGTATTCATATCGACTATTTCAAGAAACGACTTGTTGAGGTGATTGCACAATTCCCCGAAAAAACATTCATTGTGGATAGCCGTAACTTCAACGACTTTTATACGGGTGCAATTCGAAAGATGAATGATACCGAAGCCGCCCGTTTATGTGCTTTGGATAAGAAACCTGATGAGGTGGTACTTTATTCCGAAATCGTTTCCTCAGCAAATGAACTTTATAAACGTTATCAGAAACCGCTCTTCATTACCAGAGGAAGCAAAGGCTCTTTAACGATTGACGAAAATGGTATTTCAGAAATTCCCGGACTTATGATTCTTTCAAAAGTTGATACGGTAGGAGCTGGCGACAGTTATCTAGCCGGAGCTGCATCTTCTCTTGCGGCAGGCTATTCGATGAATATTGCTGCCCGGGTTGGATCCTTCGTAGCCGGTGTAACTGTTCAGAAGCTTTTCCAGTGCGGCACAGCAACACCAGAAGAGATTCTTCGTATTGGTGTAGATCCGGACTTTATATTCGCTTCAGAACTCGCCGAAGACACCCGTCATGCAAGGTACCTGGATGGCACAGAGATCGAAATCGTAAACAAGTGGGAACATAAACCCAGGATAGAGCATGCAATTTTTGATCACGACGGAACAATTTCTACTTTACGCGAAGGCTGGGAGCTTATTATGGGTCCAATGATGATTAAAGCAATTCTGGGTGATAAATATCACGATGCCGATGATGTTCTTTATCAAAAAGTTAAGGCAAGATCAGAAGAGTTTATCGATAAAACAACCGGAATACAGACACTTGTACAGATGAAAGGACTGATCGAACTGATCCGCGAATTTGGGTGTGTTCCTGAAGATAAGATCCTTGATGAATTTGGTTATAAACAAATTTACAATGATGAGTTACTGATCATGGTTAAACAGCGCGAGGAGAAATTTGCAAAAGGCGAACTCTCCCTCGAAGATTTTACACTTAAAAATTCTGTTGCTTTTTTGCAGAAACTTCATGATGCAGGTGTCAGGCTTTACCTCGCAAGCGGAACTGACGAGGCAGACGTGAAGAGTGAAGCTCATGTGCTGGGATATGATCATTTATTTGAAGGCCGTATATATGGCGCTGTCGGAGATATCAATAAAGAGGCCAAAAAAATAGTCCTCGACCGTATCCTGGATTCAATCGGAGAATCTGCCCTGGGTAAAGTTGTCACATTCGGTGATGGTCCTGTTGAAATGCGGGAAACGAACAAAAGGGGAGGAGTATCAATTGGTATCGCAAGTAACGAACTTCGCCGGTATGGCCTCAATGAGAGCAAACGTACAAGATTGATCAAGGCAGGTGCAGATGTTATTATTCCGGATTTTTCGCAGATGAATCAATTGCTAAGTCTTTTAAATATTAATTCATAAGATATGCCATACCCAAAACTGGATCGGGATCGTCTTTCTATAAAAAAACTTGCCGACAGGAAAAACAAGGTTTATATTGAGAAAGATAATGTCCCTGTGACTCAAAAGCCTTTGCATCTTTCTGAATTAGGTGAGCTTTTAATTGAGAAAACAGCCAATCGGATTAGATCGGCGAGAGAAAAACAAAAATCGCGTATGCTGACTTTTGGTGCCCATACGATTAAAAATGGTATGGCACCTACGTTGATAGCCTTGATGGAAGAGGGTTGGGTAACTCATCTCTCAACAAACGGGGCTGGCATAATCCATGACTGGGAATTTGCTTTTCAGGGCAAGTCAAGCGAAGATGTTCGTGAGAACGTTGACCTTGGTCAGTTTGGAATCTGGGATCATACAGGATTTAATATTAACCTGGCTCTGATTGTCGGAGCTTACGAAGGACTCGGATATGGTGAATCTGTAGGGAAGATGATCTCATGTGAAGGATTGCAGATTCCTGAATTATCTTCTCTGCAGGAAGAGGTTGCAGGTAATATAAAGATGAATCCCGATTTGGCTGCAGCTGCTGCCGACCTTGCAGGAGTAATTATGAAATTCGGACTGCAAGCAGGATTTATGTCTATCCCTCATCCGTTTAAGAAATATTCGGTTCAGGCCCGCGCCTTCGAACTTGGAATTCCATTTACAGGACATCCAATGTTTGGGCATGATATAATTTATAATCATCCAATGAACCATGGAGCAGCTATCGGCCGGGTCGCCCAAAACGACTTCCTTAGCTTCGCGAACAGTGTAAGCAACCTTGAACATGGGGTCTATATGTCAATAGGTTCAGCAGTTATGTCCCCAATGATCTTCGAAAAAGCCCTTTCAATGTCGCAAAACCTGATTATGCAGCAGAATGGGCATATTGATAATCATTATATGCTTATTGTTGATCTTGCAGTTTCTGACTGGGACTGGAATAAGGACGGAGAACCTCCTATGGATAATCCTGCTTATTACCTGAGATATTGCAAAACCTTTAACAGGATGGGTGGGGAGATGCACTATCTTACTGCGGATAACCGTGATTTTTTGCTTGCAATATATCAGGAGCTTAATCAGGGTAAAAAAAGCTTTGCTAAAGAATAGATTAAAAACTAACAATAGCATATTATGAACAAGAACGAAATTCTCGGGCTAAAACAGGAAGCCGAAAATCACCTGATCCACGAGCTTCTTCCTTTCTGGACCTCACGAATGAAGGATGAAGTAAATGGCGGTTATCTTACTCATTTTGATAAAGAAGGAAATGATACAGGTGAAGATGAGAAATCACTCATCGCACAAACACGATGTCTCTTTACTATCTCCTCAGCCCACCGTGCAGGATACGGAGAAGGTACTTATGCTGCAATTGCAAAACATGGAGCTGATTTCTTAATTGATAAAATGTGGGATAAGGAATTTGGCGGGTTCTTTTGGATGATGGATAGGAAAGGAAACGTTAAAATTGACCAAAAGATTATTTACGGACACAGCTTCGCTATCTATTCTTTAAGCGAATATACTCTGGCTACCGGAGATCAGCGGGGAGTTGAATATGCGGCGAAAGTCTTCGACCTGCTCCAGAAATATTGCGTCGATTCGATGTACGGAGGTTACTGGGAAATGTTTCACCGCGACTGGACTCTCTGTGGTCCTGGTAGTCAGGGTGGTGACCGTAAGACCCTTGACGTCCACATGCATCTGATGGAGGCATTTACTACTTTGTACGAATGTACCGGGAAAGATGTTCACAGACGAAAATTGGTAGAAGATATTGACCTGCTAATTAATCGTATAATTCATCCGGTATATAAAACCGGCATCCCTCAGTTCTTTAAAGACTGGACTGTTGCACCTCAGATCAAGTTTGATATTATCTGGGGTTGGGACAGATTCTCAGAAGAGGGCCAGAAGGGTAATGCAACCGATAATACCTGCTACGGTCATAATGCGGAGTTTGCTCATTTACTGATTCATGCTTTTAAGATCCTGATGACTGATCCAAAAGAGTACTCCGGGTTATTCCGAATTATTTTTGACCATACTGTGGATAATGGTATCGACTGGGAATTTGGAGGTGTATTCGTTGAGGGACCGCATTCGGGTGGTGTTTATGATAAGGAAAAGGAATTCTGGCAGCAGGCTGAAGTTTTAATTGGTCTCCTTGATGCGGTTCTTCTTTTTGGAGATGAAAAGTATTGGAAAGCCTACACGAATGTTCACCGGTTTGTGCTGGATAAAGTTGTAAATAAAGGTGTCGGGGAATGGTATCCGTTATTGTCAAGAAGAGGCGAACCTATATGGACACACATGGGTCATTCATGGAAAATAAACTACCATACCGTCAGGGCGATGATTCAAAGTATTATCCGACTAGACAAGATTGCCAGTAAAATAAATTAACTAACTATAAATGAATCTATCACTAACTTCGCTGGACTGGATCATTTTGGGTCTGGTAATGGGTGGAAGCCTTTCGTTCGGCCTGTATATGGCATATCGTAAGAACGCCGGACAGAACAGCTCAAATTTCTTCCTTGGCGGAAGGTCGATGAAATGGCCTATTGTAGGTGCTTCGATGTTTGCAACGAATATTGGCGCAGAGCATCTGGTTGGGTTATCAGGTGATTCCTACAGATATGGTCTTTCGGCTGGTTCTGTTGAATTAACGTGTGCCATTACACTTGGTTTTGCTTGCGCGGTGTTATATCCTTATTATATTAAAAATAAGATATATACAATACCCGAGTTTCTTGAGTTACGTTATAACCGGCGTGCCAGAACCCTTTTCTCAGGATTGATGCTTGTAATAAGTATAATGACCAAGCTGGCTTTCACACTGTTTGCCGGAGCTCTTGTTCTGAATAGTATTCTGGGATGGAATGTAATGACAACCGTTTTGATTGTCGGTATGGCAGTAGCCCTCTTTACTATGTTGGGAGGTTTTACTGCGGTGGCTTACACGGATGTAATCCAGGTTGTAATCATGCTAGGGGGAACCTCAATAATGCTTTTTATCGGTCTCGATAAGGTCGGAGGGTGGCATGGACTAATGACAAAAGTCCCGGATATGGTCTCTATAGCAAAGCCTTATGATGACCCGGTTTATCCGTTTTGGGGGATTCTTGCAACAGCATTTTACGCAGGGATATTTTACTGGGGTATCGATCAGGTCAATGTTCAGCGTGGACTTGCAGCGAAAGATATTAACCACGCCAGGTGGGGAGCAATGTTCGCAACTTTCCTGAAACTTTCACCTATCTTTATTTTTGCGTTGCCGGGCGTTATCGCCTATGCCTTGTTCCCGGGGGAATTGCAGGGTGAAGCTACCAAACAGACTTTTGTCCTGCTACTGAACAAACTGCTTCCTACCGGGCTCAGAGGTCTTTTGCTTGCATCGCTGATGGCAGCACTTGTATCTTCTACAATTGCCGTTCTGAACTCCGTTTCTACCCTTGTAACCAGAGACTTCTTACTCGAGTTTAGGCCTGATATCCCTGAGCATAAACAGGTAAGATTTGGCCGCTTTGTAATCATGATTGTTGCGATTCTCGGGATGGGTGCGGCATGGCTTGTGTATAAGAATGAAGAAGGATTATACAAATACCTTCAAACAATATCTGCATATCTTGTAATTCCTGTTTTCCCTGCAATATTTTTCGGTATCGTAAGCAAAAAAGTTACGTTAAAAGGTGCAGCAGTATCCGTTATTGTTGGTATTATTCTGGCCACAATCTTCGTCATTGATCAGCTGTTAGGGGCATCTGCCGGTAAGGAGTTGTTCCCGTTTCTCCATTATAAACTGACAATTAACTTTGGCTACCGTGGTCTCTGGGCCGAGATGCTGATCACAGGAGTTTTATTTGCAGTCTCAGCCTTCACGGAGAAAACTGACCCTGAAAAGCTTGTAAAGACGACAATAAATTACGCTAAGGGAATTCCAAAATTTGAAGGAATCAAAGACTGGAGGTTACACTGGGGTATTCTGGCTTCAATTACCTTGTTCCTTTATATTTGGTTGAGTTGATTTAAAAACGATTATCACCCCAAAAAAAACAAACATCTAATTTTAAAATCATGAAAAAGATTTCAGTATTATTATTCATCACCTTAATGATCGGTTTCTCAGCACTCGTTGAAGCAAAACCAAAATGGGTCTCTCTTTTTAATGGCAAAGATTTATCTGGCTGGTTTGTGCGTGGAAAGGCCACCTGGGCAGTTAAAGATGGCATCCTTGTTGGAGAAGGGGGAATGGGACATATTTATACAGATGCCGTTGTAACCGACTTTGAGGCTAAAGGGAATTTCAGGATAACAGATATAGGATCCAAACCTAACAGTGGATTTTATTTCCGTGCAAACCCTCCTGAGGATAAACCAGACGGTTTTCCGCGCGGCTATGAGGCTCAGATTTGCAATAGTCAGGATGCCTACACCGGCTGGCTTTGGAAACCCGGAAAACCCACAGGAAAGGCTACTGAATTATTAACCAAAGATGGCGAGTGGTTCAATTATCACATAAAAGCTATCGGTTCACATATCCAATTTTGGATTAATGATAAACTGGTAATGACTTATGATGACAGTGAATACAAGACTGGTCATTTTGCCATTCAGGGTCACAATCCGGGTATGAGAGTAGAAGCGAAGGATTTATATTACAAAAAACTGGATACGAAAAAGTAAATTTCAATCATTTTATCCTGACTCTCAGCAACCCATTTAAGCTTTTACTTATTTGGGATAGTCAACCTTAACCAATTTTGTGGTTTATCCATCCTTTATCCAAGGTTTTTGGTTAATATACCATGTGATTTAAATAAATAATTGGAAGTTTAAGTATCTTAATTGATGTTTATTTGTTCTTGCCTGATTAAATATACGGGGAAATGAAAAATAGCCAATTAAGCCTTCTGTTAATATCCATTGTTCTGTTATCTCTTATAGGGTGTAAGTTTAAGGGGATATCTGTTTCCGGAGAAATTACGAATCAAAAAGGGCAACCTGTCTATCAGGATTCTCCTTATATTCAGGATTATAGTATAAAATATTACAGCTCTGTCCCGCCACAAAGACTGAAACTTACCGCTGTTTCAGCGAATCGGGATGGACAGGTCCGTATCTTGTCCGACAGTGGTCTGTTTGTTCCTGATAACGGAGCACTTTTTTATTCCGGAAAACTAATACGTGATATTTCGTTCCCTCCTTTATTCCCCAAAAAGATCCGGACAATTGGAACCTATAAAAACCAGACAATTTTCTTAGACAATAAACAGCTATTCAGTAATGCCTGGGCAGGCAAGATACAAATAGATCACGGATTACCCAATGCGTCCTTATTTGCCGGAGGGGAAGAGTTCCATTTCCTGATTTCCGATGGAAATCAGATTGTCTACTTCGATCAGTACGGAAAAAAAATTTGGACTGGCGTTTTAAAAGATATCCTGCAAATCTCATACGAAGAATCAAAGAAATGTTTCCTGTTAGTGACACCTAACCTTGTGGCCGAATACTATCCGGGACAATCTGAAATAAAACAGTGTTATTCCGGATCAGGAATAACATCTGCAACGGCGATAAAGAAAGGGAATGAAATTGTAATAGGTACAAGATCGGGATATTTTTGGTTATATGATAAGAAGCTAATTTCAGGATTGCCATGTTCTGATATTACTGCAATCAGTGAAATTAATGGAAGGCTATGGTTTGGTTCGGTCTGGGGTACCTTTTTCCTGAATGATAAGGGTAAATATACATATTACGCAGGAGAGCGATGGCTTCCCGGAAACAATGTAATCTCAATCGAAGCAGGCCCGGACCAGAGTGTTCTGATCCTCACTGATAAAGGAATCGCTCAGCTCATGTTTAAGTCTATGACTCTGGAGGAAAAGGCTCTTTTTTACGAGAAACAAGTCAGGGAGAAGAATATCCGATATGGATTTAACTGTAGTTCTGTTGGAATACCTACAGGATATTCCTCTGCACGCACAGGTAATCAACCCAGTGACAACCTTTGGACCGGGATGTACCTTGCAAGTCAGTTATTCCGATATAAGGTGACTGGCTCAGAAGATGCCAGACAAAATGCCTGCGAAGCTTTTGAAGCGATGGAAAGGCTTCATACTGTTACTAATATTCCCGGTCTTTTCGGGCGCAGTTTCGAGCGTGATTATAAAGTTGAAAATAGTAAAGGGGCCGACTGGAAACAAAAAGAACTCCTCTCAGGTAGTCCGGCAAGTTTATGGCTGCCGGCAGCTGACCATTCCAACTGGACATGGCGCTCAACGGCAAGCAGCGATCAGACAGTCGGGCAGATTTTTGCCCTTACATTAATTCTTGAACTATCAGACGATACCCAATGGAAGGCCAGGGCACTTAAATGCCTTGACAATATAATGAGTTATATTGTCAAAAATAACCTGTATATCATTGATGTGGATGGTGAACCAACTATGTGGGGCAAATGGAATCCCGATTATGTGAATAAGTTTCCTGTGAATGTAGGCGACAGGAAGATAACCTCTTCAAATATTATTGCCTTTCTGCAAACTGCGTGGCATTTTACAGGGAAGGAGATTTACAGAGACAAGGCAAATGAGCTGATGACAAAATATGGTTACCTTGAAAATCTCATGCGTCCATTTTCACAAATCGGACCTGATGCAACGGATGAACTAAGCAAGGTACTCTCCAAAGAATGGAATCACTCCGATGATGAGATGTACTTTCTTGCTTACTGGGGCCTGTATCCATATGCATTTTCAGACGATCTCAGGAATAAATTTGTTGCCGCTATTCAGGATCATTGGAATATAGAACGCCCTGAACAGGACGCACTTTGGAACTTCACATATGCAATGACGGGTGCTAAAAGTTTTGATCTCAAGCAATCAATCGATTTTTTAAGAGATTATCCGTTGGATTTGAGAAACTGGGCTATGCATAATTCACACCGTTCGGATATCGAGAGGATTCCTGCCAATTTCAGAGGCCAGACAATACGCGAAAGATTGCCTTTGGGTGAAATGCCAATATGCCGCCATAACGGACAATTTTTTACACTTGACTCCAATGGGGATGGATCTGGTTTAACAAGTGCCGGGGATACCTGGTTGTTACCTTATTGGATGGGAAGATATCTTGGCGTAATATCTACACCGGTGAAGAGATAAGGGATTTATGAAAGTAGAGCACATTTGCTTTTATCCGCTGACTTGAAAAGTCAGGATTTTCATAACCGCATGGTCAACGACCTGCGGAAAAAGATAAATGAACAAACAACTGCCTGAAAGGCAGGACATAAACATTGAGATGAGTATACTTATATCATGGGGATTTGGTTAAAAATGGTATTGATATAGATGAACGATATTTTATGAAAAATTGATTTTGTCCTGCCTTTCAGGCAGTTGTTAAGTATGCTTGAATGTCCTTAGGTCGTTGACTTAAGGGATCAGATAAAAAAGTTGTGGACATTAATTTTCTTTAAAAGATTTGATAGGTACTATTTATATGACAATTTCTTATTCTATTGGATAAAACCTGTTAATAAATGCTTAAAGGTGCAGAGCACCGTTTATATTTGTAGAAA
>CAINLJ010000083.1 GCA_903850335.1 uncultured Bacteroidia bacterium
ACCACATTACAGACCTTGAGAATTGCTTACTTTCCCGAACCATATTCTGTACAAACTGAACCTCTCCCCCTTCACACCACAATTCGCTTTGCTGACCACTAAAATTTAGTATTGGCTGAATCTTTTTACCAGATGACAAGTTATGTATTTTTCGGAGAGTCCCTGCCTGAGCCTCGGCTGGTGAAGCATGAAAGGGAGGATTGCACAGTGTTAAGTCAAATCGTTCATCCTTTTTAAACACGCCTTTAAAAATATCGTCTGGATTTCTCTGTAATCTAAGTTCAACCTTTTGTTCTAACCGTGCATTTGATTCAACAATCTTCTGAGCAGAAGTAAGGGCTACCGGATCAATATCGGAACCCACAAACGACCAACCGTATTCCTTTGATCCGACTACCGGATAAATACAATTCGCCCCGACACCTATATCCAGACACCGTATATGCGGACCTGACGGGATTTCACCATGGTTACAATCACCTAATAATCCCGCTATATGATGTATATAATCGGCTCGTCCCGGGATCGGCGGACATAAATAGTTTAAAGGAATATCCCAGTAATCCATATCATAATAAAGCTTCAGCAAAGCCTTATTTAATGCTTTTACAGCCAAAGGGTCATGAAAATCTATCGATGCATCGCCATAGGGATTTAACCGGACATATTGAGCTAAATCCGGAGAACTTTTAATCAAAAATTTAAAATCATAACGGGTCCTATGCCTGTTTCGGGGATGCAGGTTTAATTTTTCGATGGGATAAACTCTCTTTGGTTGCAGCATCAGGAACTTAATTAATCGGAAATGCCTGTTAACAGGGGAACAAAAACAAACCCGCCTTTATCTTCCTCCAAATATTCATTCTCACTGACACGAGTAATAATTTTCATGATCTGGAGGTCACTCTTGCCTACCGGGATAACCATTATTCCTCCAACTTTAAGTTGCTGTTTAAGGGGTTCCGGGACAAAAGAGGCACCAGCCGTAACAATTATCTTGTCAAACGGTCCATAGGTTGGTAATCCAAGATAACCATCACCAAAAAAGAAATGTGGACGATAACCTAAACCAGGAAGAAGTTTACCGGCAAATTCATATAATGACTTTTGTCTTTCAATCGTATAAACGGATGCCCCCATACAACAAAGTATAGCAGCCTGATAGCCTGAGCCCGTGCCAACCTCGAGAACTTTTTCAAATTTCTTTAATTGCAGGGACTGACTCTGGAAGGCAACCGTATATGGCTGTGAGATAGTCTGTCCGGCAGCAATCGGGAAAGCCTTGTCAAGGTATGCAAATTGCAAAAATGAACTGTCCATAAACAGGTGACGTGGAACAGATCCGATTGCAGCAAGCACGTTTTCGTCTGAAATTCCCTTCTGCCGGATCTCTTCAACAAGCTTACGGCGCAGGCCTTTATGCATGAAAGTATCTTCTATTTGGTTTTTAGATAATTGAAACACAATTCGGGAATTTAATGAAAGTACAAATTTATCACAAATTAAGGCTTTGTCAACATACTGCGGTTGATAAAAACACTTTGGATTACTACTTGAAACGTTAGTATAAAGGTATATTTGTTTCATAATGTTAAGTACAGCCATCATACTACCTTTGGAGACAGAAATGCTTCCAATAGATTCCCTTCGTAAAATCGCAGGCGTAGAATGGGACGGAATATTCTATCCCGGGAAGAAGAATCATTCAACATTCGACAGGGCTCTTATTTATTCTTCACCTGAGATAATTCCTCTGATTTGCGATCTGTTAATCGTCGCAGACCCGTTGTTTTGCACTTTTGATTACCTGTCATTTGCAATTCGAAAAGGCTGTCATTTATTTCTATCCGATAAACTAAATCTCACCTCAGATGAACGTAAGCAATTAGTTCAACTGGCCGGAGAAGGTGGAACCTATATACGGATTCAAAATGATTTCCTACTGCACCCTTTTCATCAAAAGATTCAGATTATTTCGAATCAATCAGCATTCATTGAAGTCACACATATTGTTGCCGGCAAAGAAGAGGGAGTTTACAAATTATTAACCGATAATTTGTATATGATTCTTAGGGTAGCCGGCTCGCAGGTTCACAATATGGATGTTTTTTGCGGAATTTTGCCTTCGAATGAACCGGATCTCATCAATGTCCATTTGAATTTCAAAAACGGATCATTAGCGACACTCAAACTCAAATTTACTGAAAATGAGAATGTTCATTACCTTACCATACATACAGGAGGAGAAACAATTTTTTATGATTTTGTCCAGAACAAGACAAATCATTTGACGAATGTTACTTCAAAAAGTGACAATCCGACAATTCAGACAAATCCCCTGATAGAGCAGATCAGAGATTTTGTCTGTGATATTGAGAGGAAAAGCAATCAGGGATTCAATCTTAATGATGAGATGACTGTCTTTCAATTGGTTGAAAAGGTCAGGCAAAAGATTGAATTTCAGATAAATTACAAAATCCTTGTGTGAAATTATTTCACAAATTCCCAGTATTCATCTACACAATCGGTTGTAAGCTGATTCCAGTATGCAGGAGACACTTTTTTACCTTCTGCCGTCTTTAATGCCATTTCATATACGGCGATTACCGGATTAAACACAAGATCTGTAACACCTATAGTATAAAGAGCAGGTGATCCCTCAACAACAGGTTCATCTGCGATAACCACTTGATACTTATTTAATCCCAGCAAGTTTTTAAGAAAATCCACACGATCAGCACTTGCACCCTTTTCAACAACAGTACAACGTGTGCCATTTATCTCCTCAACGATATGTTTAGCTTTCAGTGTCATAATTTTAGTTTTTAAAACTGTTTATCTTAAGAATCAGCCCGCATAAGAGAGATGCTTAGAAACAAACCATGCAATTTTAGTGAATTATACCGAAACTCAAACTGTTAATCACTTCATATATCTGGCTCCAGAATCCAAGAATAAAAATACCAATACCGCTCAGGATCAATCCAACTCTTGTGGCTAAATCACTCTTGAAATAGGCCAGCGGAGTCTCATTTTTATTTATAAACATCGCCTTAACAACCAGAAGGTAATAATAAAGTGAGATGGTTGCGTTCAGAACTGCAATAAATACCAGCCAGTAATAACCTGCAGATGCTGCCGAAGCAAACAGGAAGAACTTTCCAAAAAACCCTGCAACCGGTGGTATTCCTGCCAGTGAGAACAGGGCAAGCATCATCAGTAAACTAAGTCTTGGGTTTGTGGCATAAAGACCGTCATAATCATCCATCGACTCCTTACCAGTAACCGTTGAAATGGCAGAAACCACCCCAAATGCGCCCAGATTAGAGAAGATATATACCAAAACAAAATAAATAACAGATGTCATACCCATCACATTACCGCCTAAAATACCCAAAAGGATAAATCCTGCCTGAGCGATAGACGAAAAGGCAAGAAACCTCTTCATATTTTTCTGCCGTAAGGCAAATAGATTACCAACTGTCATTGTAATAATGGCAATTAGATAAAGGATATGGTTATAAACAGGGGCTATTGTATTGAAGACTGTGAACATTACAATAATCAGGATAAAGGCTGCAGCACCTTTTGATATTACTGATAAATAAGAGGTTACATTAATAGGGGCACCCTCATAAACGTCTGCCGTCCAAAGGTGGAAAGGTACAAGGGATAGTTTGAAGGCCATACCTGTAAAGAAGAATATGAAGGCAAGTACCTGCATCGGAGAGTTCTTGTAAAGCTCCGTTATTGTATCAAAATAAATAGAACCTGTAGAGCCGTAAATCAGTGAAATACCAAAGAGCAGAATTCCGGATGAGAGTGCAGAGGTAAGCAAAAGCTTAATACCAGCTTCAGCTGATTTTGTCTGATGATGAGTATAGGCGGCTAAAGCAGCAACCGGAATTGTAGCCAGTTCAAGACCAAGATAGAACATTAAAAAATCACCGGACGAAATCATGAAATTCATCCCGATCAAAGTAGAAAAAAGCAAAATAAAATACTCGCTTATTTTCTCACGGTTTTCCTCCTTTTTTAACCAGGTTACCGATTGCAACAAAATTATTAATACCCCGATATTAAGAATATTCTTCATCAACACAAGTAAACCGTTTGTGCGGTACATGCCTCCAAAAAGTACACTCTTATCGGCTGGCAGAAAGCCAACCAGGGTGTCAATAAAAAATAAGGAAAGTGTAATCGGAATAATCAGATGCTTATCCCTGTTATGCAGATTCAGGTCGATGATCAGGACGACCAATGCCAGCAATGTGAGCATCAGTTCGTGTCTCATGGTCAGAATATCGCTAAAGTTCATAGAATTAAATCTTATTAAACTAAATTATTCAATTAAAATAAACTGGTTATCTGGATTGACAAAAGTTTTTCAACAATTGGGGCCAGACTGTAATCTATCATGTTTGTCAGCCAAAAAGGCGCCATGCCAATAGCAGTTATGGCTAATACCAAAGTAATCGTTGAAATCTTTTCGTACCATTTTGCATCATCAAGATGAAGAAAATGGTCATTTTTTATCGGTCCCATCAATAATATACCGACTACCCGCAGAATATACACTGCAGTTATTACGATAGATGATGCTGCCACAATTGTAATTACTCGATGAAATACATCAGTATGCTGGAATGACCCAACAAAAATGATCATCTCTGCAACGAAACCACTGAATCCCGGAAGTCCAAGTGAGGCGAGACCGGCAATAACATATACAACGCCAAGGAATGGAATAACCTTCATCAGCCCGCCCATTTCGTTAATCAGCCTTGTATGAGTCCGACCATAGATCATGCCGATCAATGCAAAGAAGAGAGCCGTCATTAAACCATGTGAGATCATCTGAACGATAGCCCCGTTCATGGCTGTCTGGTTCATCATCAACACTGCAAATAATACAAGTCCGCAATGGCTTACTGATGAATATGCGTTGATATATTTCAGGTCTGTCTGAACTATTGCTGAGAAAGCACCGTAAACAACGCTGATTGAAGTTAGAATCAGGAAAATCCAGGCTTGTTCGTGAGCCGCTTCAGGCATAAGAAAGATCGCTACGCGAAATGCACCATAGCCTCCAAGTTTCATCAAAACGCCCGCGTGTAACATCGATACGGCTGTCGGTGCAGAGGCATGACCGTCGGGTGACCAGGTATGGAAGGGGAAAAGGGCACCTAAAATACCAAAGCCAATGAATGTAAATGGGAAAAGGAATCGCTGCATCTCAACAGGTATCCTGATCTTGGAAATCTGCATGAGGTTAAAAGTCAGATGCGAAGGATCAGGTGAAGAGAAGAAATAAATTCCAAGTAAACCTACCAATAAAAGAGCGGATCCTGCCATAAGCATTAAGGTAAGCTTCATAGCTGAATATTCCTTTGGTCCGCTACCCCATATTCCTATTAACAGGTACATAGGAATCACGGCTAATTCGTAGAAAAGGAACATTGTAAAGAGGTCTATCGAAATAAAGAACCCAAATACTCCTGACGCCAGAATGATCAATGAGATAAAAAATTCGCGGGGAAGGTAGGTAACTTTCCAGGAAGCAAAAATCCCGGCAAACACTACAATGCCAGTCAGTGCAATCATCGCGACAGAGATTCCATCCACTCCAAGTGCATAATGAATATTCAGTGTTGGGAACCAAAGTGCATCATAGGTGAACAACATAGCTGCTGTATTTCCACTTGCTCTTTCTTTTAAATAAAGATAAACGAGAACAAATGATAAAATAAGCTGAACCCCCATACCAATTGCAGAGACCAGTCTGGAATGCTTCAAATCTTTGGTCAGTAGAATGCCACCAACCGTAAGCATTGGAACGATTATAAATAAATTTAGTATATTCATCTTATATTCAGTTTCTTACACAAGATAGACAAAAATTAGCACAAGGATTATAGTCCCGCTGATAAATACAAAGGCGTACTGCTGTAGTTTACCTGATTGAAGGCCTTTGATTGAATATGCGGCATACTGTGTAATACCGGCAATACCATTCATTGTACCATCAACAATATGACGGTCAAACCATGCGAGGGGGACAGATATATATCGGAAAATAATCTTGCGGGTAACAAACAGGTAAACCTCATCCATGTAGAATTTCCGGTGCGCCCATTTATAAAGATGTTTTAGAGTGCCGGCCACTTTATCAGGTATGGCTGTTTCTTTTTTATACATAATCGTTGCAATCAAAATTCCAACGACCCCGATAAGCACTGAAGGAACAGCAATCCAATAATCAATGGCAGATTCAAAGGCTTTACCATCCGAGGTGACTAAATCTTTGAAAGGCAGGAAACCTGCGAACACAGATCCAAATGCAAGAATCATAAGCGGGATAGTCATGACTTTCGGAGCCTCATGGGGAGTATGGTGATAATGGGTATTTTTTCCCCAGAAGATGCCATAATAAAGACGAAACATGTAAAATGCGGTAAGACCTGCAACTATATATTCAATTGCAAACAGCATTTTATTCGCATGAAAGGCAGCAACTAAAATCTCATCCTTGCTGAAGAATCCAGAGAGTGGCGGGATACCTGCGATTGTAAGACAGGCGATAAGAAAGGTAATATGTGTTATTGGAAGATGTTTCCGAAGACCGCCCATGTCAGTAATCTCATTACTGTGAACTGCATGTATAACAGCACCTGCGCCGAGGAATAGCAAAGCCTTAAACATCGCGTGAGTAAACAGATGAAAATTGGATGCCATGAAACCTAAACCTTCTTCCCCACCAAAGCCTGAAACGCCCAGAGCCAACATCATATAACCAATCTGCGACATTGTCGAAAATGCGAGAACACGTTTTATATCAGTCTGCGTACAGGCAATAACTGCTGCAAAAAGTGATGAAAATCCTCCGATCCAGGCCACAACATGAAGAGCATCCGGAGCTCCCAGGGCGAAAACCGGAAACAAACGGGCTACAAGATACACCCCTGCAACGACCATTGTTGCGGCATGGATAAGTGCAGAAACCGGAGTCGGACCTTCCATAGCATCCGGTAACCAAATATGGAAAGGAAACATTGCAGATTTACCGGCACCACCAACGAAGATAAATATCAGAGACCAGGTAAGAACTGACATGCCCATGAAGGCTGCACCTGCTGCCTGAGTAATCGCAGGTCCGTGCGGATCAGTAAGAGTTTGAAAGTCAAATGTTCCTGTATTAAATGACAGCATTAAAATACCAATAAGAAAACCAAGGTCAGCAAAGCGGGTAACTATAAAGGCTTTTTTCGAGGCCGCTACGGCACTTGGCTTGTCGTAATAGTAACCGATTAGCAAGAAGGATGATACACCCACCAACTCCCAGAAAATATACATCTGAAAGATATTTGTGGCAAGCACCAATCCCAGCATTGAGAAGCTAAACAGGGAAAGGAAGGAGAAAAAACGATAAAATCCCGGATCTCCCTTCATATAACCAATACTGTAAATATGAACCATCAGAGAGACGGTTGTGATCACAACAAGCATCATCACTGAGATGGGATCAATTAAAATTCCCATGTGTATCGTTAGCTTGTCGGTCAGGTGAAGCCATGAAATTTCAAAAGCCTTAAGTGAAGTATAGGCAGCACCTGCCACATGACCTGCCCAAAAATATTTGAACGCTGTGGTATAGGCAAGAATAGCAGCAATTCCTAATCCTGAGGTTCCAATCAGTCCGGACACAACAGGTTTCATTTTATGCCCTGTAAGTCCAAGGAGCAGAAAAACAAAAAACGGAATCAGCGGAATGAGTAATGTATAGGTATAATCGGCCATAACTGATGTTTCTCTTTTCGGTTATTAAATTTTCAATATTTCATTTCATCGACATTTTCTACGTCGATTGATTTAAAATTACGGTATATGTTAATGATTATCGCAATGGCTACGGCTGCCTCGGCTGCTGCAACCGCAATTACAATCAGCATAAAAAAATGTCCTTCAAGTTGTTGTGGATACAGGTACCGGTTAAATGCCACAAAATTGATATTCACAGAATTAAGAATTAGCTCGACAGACATAAGCATTGTAATCAGGTTTCTGCGTGTCAGAAAGCCATAGATGCCAATAAAAAACATCAGTGTACTGATTACCAAATAATAACTGAGCGGAATGTTCTGGATCATAGGTAAATAAGATTATCTAAGCTTTTTATAAATTGACTATCTAATTATTTCTTTAGGGTGCGCTCTTTTTTAGCCACGACTATAGCACCGATCATTGCAGCAAGTAATAATACCGAGACTACTTCGAACGGAAGAGCATACCCATCTCTTTTATATGAGATTAACTGATTGCCAATATCCGTGATGTTGAAGTATGGATCGGTTCCTTCAGAAGGGACGAAGCCAAATTGCAGTATAGTCAGCAGTGTTAAAGTTGCTCCTGCAACAGTTGCCAATGCTGAGAGCAGACTTTGCTTTAATGGAGCCATTACTGCACGCTCGCTCACATGACTTGTCAGTAGGATCGAAAAGATGATTAAAACGACGATACCTCCGGCGTAGACCGTTAATTGTACAGCAGCAAGGAAATTATAACTTAGAGCAAAATATAATCCGGCTGTTGAAATCAGCACAAACAGCAGATATACAGCGGCCCTCAGGACCTTCCTGCTTGTAACTGTGAGCAACGAGAAGATAACAATCATTGCACCAAACAGAAAAAACATTACTTGATTTAGCATAATTCTAATTCTTTATATTCTGAATCAAATTGTTCTGATAACTACGCATCAGAAAGAATTTATTTATCTGAAAATCTTGTAAACCAGGATTTTCACTTATTCTTTTACCCCTTCGGCAATCTTCGAACCAGGCTGATTGAGTACTTTTGTTAAAAGTGAGCGGTCCCAAACTGCGTGCTCAAATTTCTGTCCCATCACAATTGCACCGGTAGGACATGCCTTTACACAAAGATTACATAGCGTACACATTCCCAAATGGTAGATATGCTGATCGATGATCCTTTTTTTCTTTCCTTCGGGAGTAACGATTGATTTTGAGATTATCTCGATTGAACCGTTAGGACAATTAATCTCACAGATTCCACAACCTGTGCATAAATGTTCATTGTTATCCGTATGCGGCATAATCACCTCTCCGCGGAAACGTTCAAACATCACCAGTTTATCACGATTCTCGGGATACTGTTGGGTAACATGATTCCAAGGGGTAAAAAAGTACTTTGCAGTAACTTTCATCCCGACTAACAGCGTCCAGACCCCTTTGAAGATTGAAACAATATATTCGATAAAAGACTTCATATCTACTTATAATTCAGTTAAAAATGAAATTTTGTCAGGACTACAAGTGCCATTAGCAAAATGTTTATCAGATTAATCGGCAGCAGATATTTCCATTCCAGTGTAAGTATCTGGTCGACACGCAAGCGGGGGAATGTCCATTTAAACCACATAATTATAAACATAACTCCCAGAACTTTCATGAAAAACCATATCACCGGAGGGATAAAATCCATCACATGATTAAAGGATTCAAAATTCCCAAAGTGTAAAGGCATCCAGCCACCCAGGAATACGGTTGCAGCTACGGCCGACACTATGAAAAGATTGATGTATTCAGACAGGAAGAAAAGTGCAAATTTTATTCCTGAATATTCGGTGTGGAAACCTGCAACAAGTTCTGATTCAGCTTCTGCCAGGTCAAAAGGACCACGGTTTGTTTCAGCTGTGCCAGCAATAAGAAATACAACAAAAGCTATAATGGCCGGAATATGACCGGAAAAGATAAACCAGGCATCGCGTTGTCCTTCAACAATAGCAGAAAACTGCATGGTTCCGGCAAAGACTACCATGGTCATCAGTGAAAGTGAGACAGACAATTCGTAACTCAAGATCTGTGCACCACTTCGCATAGCACCAATCAGTGAGTATTTATTATTACTTGACCATCCTGCCAACAGAACACCGATTACACCAACAGATGACACAGCTGTAAGATAGAAAACACCAATATCAAAATCAAGAGACTGTAATCCCGGAGCAAATGGAAGAACTGCTATAGCCAGGAAAGAGGCAATAATAACAATAAAAGGAGCAAGATTATATAAAAACCAATCCGCCTTACGAGGCATGATCAGCTCTTTCATCAGCAGTTTTATGAAGTCAGCAATTGTTTGAAGCAATCCCCATTTCCCAACTCTCATAGGACCTAAACGCTGTTGAAATGCCGCACAAACCTTACGTTCGGCATAAACCAGAAACAGGCCAAAAAGTGCAACGAAAGTCAGGTAAGCAAGACCGACAAGCACCCACTCAATGGTAGTGGCAATAAAGGGAGAAAAACTTTTGGCTAAACCCTCATGAATACTGTGTGTTAACGATGTAAAGTTGTAAAAATCCATATTGAAAATATCTTTAGCGTCAGTTTTAATCTTCAATGTTATTAGCGGTCAATATCTGGTATGATAAGATCGAGAGTCGACATAATTGCTACAAGGTCGGCGATTTTATGACCCTTAGTCATTTTATTAAGTGCAAACAGATTTGAAAAACCCGGTGAGCGGAATTTAACACGATATGGATTTTTCTTGCCATCGCTGATAATAAATACCCCAAATTCACCTCTGGCGCTCTCAACCCTCTGATAGAACTCACCTTCAGGAAGTTTCAATACACCCTTCATCTTAACAGCATAATCACCCTCAGGAATATTATCGATTAATTGTTCGATTATATTCAGAGATTCATACATTTCTTTGATGCGTACCTCATAGCGGGCGAGCGTATCACACCTGAAATCAAGAATCTCATTGAATTTTACAAATGGATAAGCGCTGTAAGGCTGGTTTTTACGTACGTCGCACGAAAATCCTGAGGCTCTTCCCGATGGACCGGTCACACCAAAAGCTATAGCATCATTTAACGAAAGATGCCCGATGCCTTCGGTACGTTCCCTTAAAATGACATTCCCTGATAATAACTTGTCGTATTCTGGTAGTTTGGTTCTGAAATACTTAATGAAGTCCTTAACCCTTTTCTGAAAGTTCGGATGGATATCGAACATCAATCCACCAGGTGTATTGTAACTAACCGTCATACGGGCACCACATGTTTCCTCGAAAATATCAAGGATTAATTCACGATCGCGAAGTCCGTAGAAGAACGTTGTCAGTGCCCCAAGGTCCATTCCAAATACGCACCACCATAGCTGATGTGAAGCCAGACGGGCCAGCTCATCCATAATAGTACGTATATATTTAACCCTGTCCGGAACCTCAACCTGCAATGCTTTTTCAACACACAAGGCCACAGCTTCATTATTCATGTGAGCCGAAAGGTAATCCATCCGGTCGGTAAGATGAATGATCTGCGGATAAGTTATGGCCTCACACATCTTCTCTATTCCACTGTGAATGTAACCTGAATGTGGTTGAATATTCAGAACCTTCTCACCTTCAAGTCTGACAAGCAAGCGAAGTACCCCATGGGTAGAAGGGTGCTGCGGACCCATATTTACCAGATATTCATCTGTTGCAAGCCTGTCGTTGTTTATAATGACCTCTCTTATTTCGGACATAATTCTATCGTTCTACAATTCTTATTTCGTCCACATAATCTTTTCTAAGCGGGAATCCCCAGCCATCCTCCAAAAAGAGGCGGCGCAAATCCGTATGATTGTTGAAATGAATCCCAAGCAGATCATAAACCTCGCGCTCATGATATTTTGCTGTAATCCAAACATCACTGACAGTGTCGATTACAGGATTTAACCTGTCGGCAGTCCGTACCTTAAGTACCATCAGATGACGATACTTTATTGATTCAATATGGTAGATAATTCCCATATTGTCAGCATAATCAACTCCTGTGAGGCAGAATACGTAATCGAAAGCTGCCTCTTCAGAATCTCTTAACTGCAGGGCTGTATCATGGAGATCATCAGCTTTAACAGTCATCTCCACATATTGAGATCCCAGCTTGATATTTGCCTCGGGGAATTTCCCGGTGAGGTATGATATTAATTCCTCGTTAGTCATTTAGCCTACTATTTAAAGGGATGATTTATCAGAAATTACAGGCTTTGCATCAAGGTATTTTACCTTGCCAAAGTTTTTTTGACTCTTTATCTTCTTCTGCAACTGCATCAGACCAAATAGGAAAGCCTCGGGTCTGGGTGGACAGCCGGGGATATAGACATCAACCGGAATCACATGATCTGCCCCTTTTACAATTGCATAAGAGTTATAGTAGAATGGTCCGCCGGAAACGGCACAGGCACCCATAGCAATAACATATTTAGGTTCAGGCATCTGGTCGTATAATCGTTTAAGTACAGGGGCCATTTTATAATTTATGGTTCCTGAAATAACGATTAAGTCAGCCTGACGTGGTGAAGGCCTTGCAACCTCCGCTCCAAACCGGGCGAAGTCGTGTCGTGAGGCTCCAGCAGCCATAAATTCAATTGCGCAGCAACGCGTTCCAAATGTAAGAGGCCAGAGTGAATTTGCGCGCGACCAATTGACAAGTGCATCCAGTTGAGCCAATATTATACTTCCGCCTTCGTATTGTGCGACAATCGGATAATCGTTTTTTTCGAAATCGCTTTTCTTATTTATTCCCATCTTAATGCATGTTTTTTCCATCCATATAACAACCCCAATCCTAAAATTGCAAAGAATATCAGGATCTCAACAAATCCGGTTAAACCGGCAGTTCTCATTACAATTGCCCACGGAAACAGGAAAATTGTCTCCACGTCGAAAATGAGAAAAAGAATCGCAAATAAATAATAGCCAACAGTGTATTGTAACCAGGCATCCCCTATTGTTTCAATACCACACTCGTATGGCTCAAATTTCACTGCATTCGACGAAGTTGGGGGAACATAACTGGAAAAAAGCATCGCTAACCCAACAAGGGTAACTGCGGCCAGAAAAAAGACTAATAATGCGCTACTTTCCATATTATAATAATTAAACTAGTTGATCAGTTTCTAAATAAATAAACCTTTATATCTTGGAAATGAAGCGGCAAATGTATAACTTTAAATAATTCGTAATCCGCTTTTCTCTAATTTTGTTGATAAATTCCAATGAAAAGGCTTTATTTATATTGAGTATAAATTTCTGAATTAAGCGTGACAGGACTATATAATTGTAACTTAAAAGGCCGCAGCTAGTTTAAAATAAATTATAATTAGCTAGCTGCAAAAGGTATAAAAGTCACGTCTGGAATTCACGCACATAACAGATAAATCTTCAGATTTTGAGATCACCTTGTCCTCGGTCAATCCAAGAATTGAATCTAAAACCGTTGTTTTAAAGCTACCTGCGATTACAAGCATCGCAAATTTCAGACTCAATGTATGACCTAATGCTGCCTTTTGCAACTTCCATGTTGGCGTATGACTCTCTATCACCTGAAAAGGAAATTTAAACTTGCCATAAAACCGCTGAATTGAAAACAAATTGTTTTTGACAGTCTTTTGATCCTCATTCCAGCCCTCGTCAGATAAGAAAAGGTTAATAACCGCATTGTTATGCCGACCCAGATAGCTAGCCCATAAAGCCAGATCCTTGCTCTTTTTCATATATCCTACAGGAACTACTATCTGCTTATAAATGCTATCAATATTTGATCTGGCAGATATAAACAGAAAAGGAAATGCAGCATACTGCAAATAAGGGAGAAGTTTGCCCGATGTATTTTTGTGGCTAACCAGGACCAAACATTCATACAACTCTGAAAGATCATTTAAGGCCTTAATTATTTCTTGATCCATAATTAAATAACGCACCTTAATACCTGACAACAATTCGCTTATTCTCGATGTCGCACCTCTTAATCTGGCTTCAGCTATTTCAGTATTTTCGTGTAGATTCCGATCCAACAGATGAAAAAGACATAATTCCTTACCCAGAATAGATGCAATCAAAATTCCATGTAAGATTGAATCTTCCATCCCTTCTAAAAAATTGCACCATACAAAGATTTTCTGTTCCCCATTTTCCATCTCTCAAAATTAAAAAATAAATAATCGGTAAATCAAAACTGATTTCGAATTGAAATTTAGGTTATAAAATTTCCACAATGATGATTCTCATTTGCATTTGTCTAATTTTCGAGTATGTTTGATATGTATAACTGATATGAAAATATTGTCATGCTAAACAGACAATTATTATCTCCTTCAAGCATTGTCGTTGTGGGAGCTTCAAATGATATTACTAAACCAGGCGGAAAAATACTTAAAAACCTGCTCGAACATGAATATAAAGGTGAATTACGTGCCTTTAATCCAAACAGGAACAATATTCAGGGTGTGGCAACCTTTAATAAGATCGAGGATCTCCCGGATACTGACCTCGCAATTTTGGCAGTTCCAGCCAAAGACTGTCCTGAGATTGTTGAAATTCTTGCGTTTACAAAAAATGTCAGGGCGTTTATTGTGATCTCCGGTGGTTTTAGTGAAACTGGCCCGGATGGTGAAATCCTTGAGAAACGGATGGCCGAGGCAGTGAATAATACTGGTGGTTGTCTGATTGGACCAAATTGCATAGGAGTTATCACACCAGAATATGCAGGAGTTTTCACTACCCCCATTCCACATCTTCGGTCTGACGGATGCGATTTTGTGTCCGGATCTGGTGCTACCGCTGTTTTTATAATTGAATCTGCCATACCAAAAGGAGTTCATTTCTCACGGATAATTACGGTTGGGAATTCCGCACAGATTAAAATAGAGGATGTGCTGGAATATTGGGACTTGCATTCTACGGAAGAATCGATGCTGCGTGTAAAACTTTTATATATTGAATCAATTAATGATCCTGACAAATTCCTGCTTCATGCCAGATCATTAGTAAATAAAGGTTTCAGGCTGGCAGCAATTAAAGCAGGTAGTTCCAAGGCAGGCAGTCGTGCAGCTTCGTCGCATACCGGAGCAATGGCCAGTTCTGACTCGGCAGTCGAGGCACTTTTCAGAAAGGCAGGGATTGTAAGATGCTATGGAAGGGAGGAATTGACCACCGTGGCAGGTATTTTTATGACCAAGAAACTTACAGGAAAAAATATTGCAATCATAACTCACGCAGGGGGACCTGCGGTAATGTTAACCGATGCTCTTGAATCCGGTGGTTTAAATATCCCTCAGCTGGCCGATTCGAAGGCAAAAGAATCACTTAAAAACAAACTCTTCGAAGGGTCATCAGTCGAAAACCCGATCGATTTTCTGGCAACCGGAACAGCTGAACAACTGGGGAAAATAATTGATGCATGTGAAAAGGATTTTAATGAAATTGACGGAATGGCAGTTATCTTTGGTAGTCCGGGTCTGACTTCCGTAAAGGATGTTTACCATGTGCTCGATCAGAAAATGAAATCCTGCAAGAAGCCAATTTTCCCTATCCTACCTTCAGTTCTTAATGTAAAAAAAGATATTGCCTATTTCTTATCCCATGGAAATATAAACTTTCCGGATGAGGTTTTGCTAGGAAGGGCACTGACACGGGTTTACCGCACTCCTGCCCCATCTGATGACAAGATAGTTCTGGAAGGAGTCGACGTTCCACAAATAAGGCGTATCATTGAGAGTTGTCAATCGGGACAGTTGCCTCCCGATAAAATCCATGCCTTATTCAAATCTGCTTCAATTCCAATAGCCAGGGAAATAGTTACGCTTTCTGAAGAAGAGGCCGTCTCGGCTGCACATTCTATTGGTTTTCCAGTAGTTATGAAAGTTGTGGGCCCGATACATAAAACAGATGTTGGGGGTGTTTCTCTAAACATCAGGTCCGATGAGTCAATCCGGCTTGAGTTCAACCGGATGATGAAAATTCCTCAGACAACAGCTGTTTTGATTGCCAATCAGGCTGAGGGTACGGAACTTTTTATCGGAGCCAAATATGAACCCAAATTTGGACATGTTATACTATGTGGTATTGGAGGTATATACGTCGAAGTGCTTAAAGATGTTACATCCGGACTTTCACCACTTTCGCACGAAGAAGCCTTATCAATGATCAGGAACCTGAAGGCCTACCCGATTATAAAGGGTTTCCGGGGAAAGCCGGGAGTAAACAGGGACAAATTTGCCGAAATCATTGTAAGATTGTCCACAATGCTCAGATTTGCCACAGAAATCAAGGAAATGGATATCAATCCGCTAATCGGAAGGGGAGATCGGATCGTCGCAGTCGATGCCCGTATCACAATTGAGAAATAGATTAACTATAGAACCAATTATTAATATTTTCATGTGAAACCCTACACAATCTTAGAATCATAAAAAAAGGAGCCTGATGGGCTCCTCTTTTTATGATTCTAAGATTGTAATTAATTCAAAATCAGTTTAAAATTCTGATCATCGAAATACTTGGCAAATTCAAGATCTGTCTTAGCAAGTTCCTTGTAAGCAGCATCTTTCTTAATGGCGTTGCCAAGGTTTTCGAATAGCATGCTTGATTTTGCTGTACGGGCAGCGATAATAGCCTTAAGATAAGCAATGCGTCCTGATTCGATTGGAGCTCCGTTTAAGGTTCTCAAGGCACCATTGTTATCATTATTCAACAACTGAGCAAGGGCATGATTTGCAACATTCTGAGATTCGTCTGTAAATAATTTTGTTGCAGTTTCATATTGTCCCTGCATAATCTTAACGATTCCCAGGTTGTCATGAACCTCTTTGCCTGCTCCTGTAGCAGCACCAAAAAGTTCTTCTGCCTTAGCCAGATTTTTCTTCTTTAGTTCGATACATCCAAGGTTATTCTGTACAATTGGATTCTTTGGATCGAGTCTGTCAGCCTTTTCAAATTGAGCGGATGCACCATCAGTATCTCCTAATCCATAGATTACAGTGCCCAGATTGTTATATCCGCGCCAGTCGTCTGAATAGATTTTAGTAAAACTTGTAAAAATTGTTTTTTGTACCTGAGAATCATTTGTCAGAGTAGCTGCATAAAGTAATTCAGCCTGATTCAGTTTGGAAGGATAACTTAGGGCAAGTGCGCTTATTTCAGCATCAGTACGACCAATCAGATCAACATTGGCTGTGATTTTGGCACGACGAAGTTTAGGAAGAATGTCATTTGCTACAGCAGTGAATGAGGCTGAGAGGTTTTTGATTTCACGTTCACGAACTTCAGGGTCAGAATACATAGAGAGAACACGAAGAATTAATTCTTTATCCTGAATCGATGATTTTTGCATCAGATCCTGGAAACCATCCCAATCTTCCGGAGTATATTTTGTCTTCACAATAGTCTTAACTTTATTTTTTGTTAAGTCTTTTTCAACAACCTTTGAAGAGGTACCCTGACGTTTTTGTGACAATACTGTATTGAAATCCAATTTGCCGTCTGGTGAAGCATAAGCAGAAACCTCTACTCCTTTTAATTCTTTGCGGTCTGCCTTGTATGCATCAACAATATAAACACTTAGTTTCTTAATTTCCTCTTTAGTCAATTCTTTTCCACGAACTTCAGAGCTATTAATCAAATAGAGAAGGTCGGCGACATATTTGTCAGGAACTACTCTTTGGAATTTATCAATTGAAGGATCATAAACTCCGGTAGTATTTTTTTGTTTCTGAAAACCCAAAATTGAAAGTGGGCTATTATCTACGAGTGTGCTGGTTGCAATAACCCCATTTGCCAATTTTACGGGATCAAAATCCAACGATTTAATCCCCTTGGTAGCATGAATTTTTAAGACCAGTTCGGATTTACGCATTGCATATTCAAATGGAATTGAACCTTTGTAAGAGACACTTCCACCACCTGAATAGCTAATGACTTTGTTATTGGCCTTTACCTTTTCACCCTGAAGGATATAAGGCTCAAAATATTTCTCCCCCTCCGAAGTTTTTAGAACGGGTGTAGCAACAATAGTTGCTTTTTTAACAAAATATTTTGCTGGAATGCTGCCCTGCAAAGTAACGTCGACCTTTCCATTATGAGCTTCAAGAGTCTCAGGAACAACAGAATAACTCACTTTCCCAGCATCCCTTTTCATTTTTTTCAAGGAAGCACAACTCATAATAAAAGCAGTGCTTAAAATGAATAAAACCAAATAACTAAATCTAAAATTTCTCATTACAATAATTGATTGATAAATGAATTGTTAGTTTTTTATTGCTTGAACCGCAAAAATACAACCTTTTAGCATTATAAAAAAAACAATTTATGTATTTACTTATAAAAAATCAAAGTATTTTCTAATCTGTTAACCAAGTGCTAAATCGTTTTAATAAAATAAGCCCGGAACAACCGGGCTTATAAATACTTTATACTATTGATTAGACTTCTTTAGAGAATGGCTATGTCCCGGCTCTCTGGTTTCACCCCTATCCTGGCGGGGTCCACGATCACCTCTTTCACTCTCACTGTGTCCTTCGGGCTTTGGCAGTAATGCCTTACGGGAAAGTTTCAGTTTTCCGGAACGCTGATCTATTTCAAGCAGTTTAACTTCAATAATATCGCCAACCTTCAACACACTCTCCGGATTTTCGATCCGTTTCCAGTCGATCTCAGAAACGTGAAGAAGGCCCTCTTTCCCTGGCATGATTTCAATAAAGGCGCCAAACTGGACAATAGATTTAACTTTACCCTTATAGATTTCGCCTGCTTCCGGGATAGCTACGATAGCTCGTATTCTTGCAACTGCAGCATCGATAGAGTCCTTATCAGGTGCACTGATCTCAATTCGTCCCTGGTCTTCAACTTCTTCAATTGAAATTGTCGCTTTGGTATCGGCCTGAATCTGTTGAATTATTTTACCACCAGGACCAATAACCGGACCGATCATATCTTTTGGAATCATCATCGTAACAATTCTTGGCACATTAGGTTTGTAATCTTCGCGTGGTACACTGATCACCTCAAGAAGTTTGCCAAGTATGTGGGCCCTGCCCTCTTTTGCCTGCTGTAATGCTTTTGACATTACCTCATACGACAAGCCATCCACCTTAATGTCCATCTGAGTGGCAGTAATGCCCTTTGTTGTTCCGGTGACCTTGAAATCCATATCACCCAGGTGATCCTCGTCGCCAAGTATGTCGGAAAGGACAGCAAATTTATCTGAACCTTTATCGGTGATAAGTCCCATTGCGATTCCGGAGACGGGTCTTTTCATTTGAATCCCAGCATCAAGCATTGCCATAGTCCCGGCACAAACAGTTGCCATTGAGGACGAACCATTGGACTCAAGAATGTCTGATACAACGCGAACGATATAAGGAAAACCTTCAGGAATCATACGTTTTAAGCCACGGTGTGCCAAATTGCCATGGCCGATTTCCCGACGTGAAAGTCCGCGGGGAACTTTTGCTTCGCCAGTACTGAATGAAGGAAAATTATAATGTAAAAGGAAACGTTCCCTGCCTTTGAAAGTAACGTTATCGATTATTTTTTCATCCATCTTAGTTCCCAGCGTTACACTTGTCAATGACTGTGTCTCACCGCGTGTGAAGATAGCGGAACCATGTGATCCTGGAAGATAGGAAACCTCGCCCCAGATAGGTCTTATCTGGGTTGTTGAGCGACCGTCCAAACGGACACCGTCATCGAGGATCATCCGACGCATTGCTTCTTTCTCGACATCGTGATAATACCTTGAAATCAATGATTTATTTATTTCTGACGACTCTTTGCCTTCACTGTAGGAAGTTATGAAGTCTTCTTTTATTTTTGCGAATGAGCTAACCCGCAGGTGTTTGTCATTTATTAGTGAACACGCGGTATCATAAGCTTTCTGGTACGTTTCTTTCCAGATAAGTTCACGCAATGTTTCATCATTATGCTCATGGCAATATTCACGTTTAACAACACCAACTTCCGCAGCTAGTTCTTCTTGTATTTTACAATGGATCCGGATGTTTTCGTGGGCAAATTTAATTGCTTCAAGCATTTCTTCCTCTGAAACTTCATCCATTTCGCCTTCGACCATCATAATGTTGTCGTACGAAGCACCTACCATAATGTCAATGTCGGCATTGCTCAATTGTTCTGCAGACGGGTTAATCATTAGTTTTCCGTCAATTCGTGCCACACGGACTTCTGATATAGGCCCGTTGAAAGGGACGTTTGATACAGCCAGGGCAGCAGATGCAGCCAATCCGGCCAGTGAATCGGGCATTTCGTCTTTCCCTGATGATATCAGCGCAATCATTACAACCGTTTCGGCATGATAATTATCCGGGAAAAGCGGACGCAGTACACGGTCTACTAAACGTGCAGTAAGAATTTCATCATCCGACGGACGGCTTTCTCTTTTTAGAAATCCACCCGGGAAACGGCCTGCTGCTGAGTATTTTTCACGATAATCAACAGAAAGCGGCATAAAATCGACATTTTCGGCAGCCTCAGTGGCCGAAACCACGGTAGCAAGCAACATGGTGTCACCCATTTTAACAACCACTGATCCATCAGCCTGCTTGGCCAACTTCCCTGTTTCGATGTTAATCGTACGTCCATCGCCCAGATCAATTGTCTTATTAACAGCTTTGTACATAATTTAAAAAATAATTTTATTAATACTTGAAACTAATGGGTGGGGCTTTAAATATTTAAAAAAAGGCAATTCAAAAATTGCCTTTTTAGGTTGTTCGTTATTTACGAAGATTAAGATCCTTAATAATTGCTCTGTAACGATCAATGTGTTTTCTTTTAAGATAATCGAGAAGTGCACGTCGTTTTCCAACTAATCCGATCAATGCGCGCTGTGTGCCATAATCCTTTTTGTTGGTTTTAAGGTGCTCGGTGAGATGGCTGATCCTGTAAGAAAAGAGTGCAATCTGACCCTCTGTTGAACCGGTGTTTGTAGCAGCAGAACCATACTTTTCAAAAATCTCCTGTTTTTTTTCAGTAGTTAAATACATTTCAACAATGATATAAAATTATACAATAATTGCTCCGCAGTATTCGTGTTCGATATCAACAGAACAACATTAATTAAAAATTCGGCACAAAGGTATAAAAATATCTTAAATATTTTCAAGAAAACTATTTAGGCTTTTAACCTGTTCGGGAGAACCCAGAACAAACAACTGATCATGAATTCCAAGAATATAATCGCTTCCGGGATTAAAAACATACTTCCCTTTTTGATTCTTTAGCCCAATAATTGTTGTACCGGTAACTTTTCCCAGACTTAAATCCCCAATCGATTTTCCTACGTTTATCGGGGCCATATTGCGGCAATGGACTTCATGAATACTTATATCACGATTTCGCTGAAGCATAATATACTCCATAAATTCAACTACATCGGGTTGAGTAACCAAACGGGCCATTCGTTGTCCTCCCATTCTTTCCGGCATAATCACATTCGTAGCACCGGCTCTTTTTAATTTTGTATCAGAACCAATTTCCGATGCCCTGCTTACGATAGTCAGATGGTGGTTCATGCTTCGTGCAGTAAGCACAACGAACATATTGTCGGCATCATTAGGGGTTGTAGCTATTAAGGCTCTGGCACGATCGATTCCTGCGAACCTAAGGATCTCTTCGTTTGTGGCATCACCCTGAATATACAGAAGGTTTGGATCCTCCTGAATTCGTGAAATTACATTTTCTCTTTTTTCGATAATCACAAACGGATGATTGTGATCCGTCAGTTCGAGAGCTGCCTGCTCGCCATTACGGCCATAGCCACAGATTATCACATGATCAGTTAATTTTTCAATCCTTTTGCTCACCCTGCTAGTTTTTAGTTTCTTTACAAATTCTCCATCAAGAAAAAACCTTACAATTGTCGACCCGACGAAGGCAAAACTCCCAAGACTAAAGATAAGTAAAAATGATACAAATATTTTACCTGCCGGAGATAATGGTTTTACAACTTCAAAACCCACTGTCGAAACGGAGATGACAGTCATATAAAATGAGTCTATAAACCCATATCCTTCAATAAAATGGAAACCAATCAACCCAGACACAAACACCAAAAATACTAATCCAATAGCAATACGGAAAGTTCTGGATGTCTGCTGTTCAAACTGGTTCATGTACAATTATTTTATGTCCTATGGTGCATTCCAGGCATCTTTTCGGCTCACAATAATTATGCTGGAGCTGGAGCAGTGCCTGTGATTCGAGCGCATTTGCCGCTACCACCCCGGCTTCAGACCATCGGCTTATTAAACGATTATTCTCTGCAGGCAACTGTTCAAGAATCTCCAGTGCTCTGTCTTTCAAAGTTAATTTATTTTGGTAATCTCCAAACATAAAATAAAACGGAACCACAACATTTATCAGAATCAAATTAAATATCTGATCGCCGAACACTTTTTTCCTGGTTACTGATGGTTTATTGAAACTATAGTGGCTATCCCAGTAATCTGAGGCTGTAAGGGAGAATAGTTTTCTGAGTTCATCAAGATTGGTTGCCTCGGTAACAGCACCAAAGAGTCCCTGAGAATTGTGTATCAAAGCGGCAAACTGGGCAATTCTGATCGTAGGAAAATTGCCCGGGTGCATGCGCATAAACTTCCACAAATGACCCTCGATTGGTTTTAATCCATACTTTAATGCCAGGAACCTATATTCTTCTCTCAGACCCAGGTAATAGGAATCCGCAAAAAGCTCGCCTCCCAATAGTCCTGCCTGACCGAAAAGTAATGATTCAATCTGAAACAGGGAGTTGTGATGATGCGCCAGAACCGACTGAGGTAACGATCGGGCCAGCATTTCAAAGGGGAGACTATTTGCTCCAACCCCAAAACTTCTGGCAAGCATGCAATAAAAAGTCTCACTCCAGTTATCATTTGTTTCCTTTAAAACTTTACTTATGGCTTCAATCTTTGCCTTTAATCGTTCAATAACAATGCCGTTGAGAAAAAACCTGATTCGAAACGGATCAACCTGGTATAAGAATGAGGCACAAGCGATCCAGTCGTGACTCCTGATCAGCATATCATAATTATGGGCTATCCACTCGGGCCACCTGATTACAAGGGCGGGAAGAGCGGAACCAAGATCATTATATACAACGATGTCAGCAACTGAGACTACATGAAGAATTGTGTTACGGTATACCGGATCATTTTGGTGGCCATGCCGGTTCCAGTCAGAGGCTTTTGTATGTATTTCAATATTCCCTGCCCATAAAGTCTTGCCAATCCGTATCCTTGCATCAAAAAAGTCAGGTCCGGCATCTTTATTATGACGTCCGGGGCTCATTATCTGTACCTGCTCCCCATCGCGTGTCCACAGTGAGTCGGATTGAAACAGCTTGTTTTCCCATATAAAGTGAAGGAACTCCTCTTTCATAACCTTGTGAAATTAGGTTATTGAAATATACGAAAAAAAAGGGAAATACCCGGCAAAAAATTGGAAAGAGTGTGGATGTAAATTCTTTATTATTATTCGGATACTTTCCGTAGGACCGAGATACCATCACGCACAGGAATCATAAACGTCTCGACACGTGGATCACTTTTTACAAAATCGTTAAATTGCATTATACCAATAGTCTGTTCGTCGGTACGGGCAACTTTCTGAATAACTTTGCCGGCCCAAAGGGTATTGTCAGCAATAATTATTCCGCCCTGTGAAACCTTTGGGAAAATCATTTTATAATGTTCCAGATATTTTCGCTTATCGGCATCGATAAACACAAGGTTAAAACTTTCGTTTAGTGTTGGTATAATGACTTCGGCATCACCAATGTGCTGAACGATCCGGTTCCGCATCCCTGATTCTTCAATAAATAAGGAAGCTAGACTTTCGAGCTCGTCATTAATTTCGATGGTGTGCAGAACTCCTCCCTTGGATAATCCCTGTGCGAGACACAGAGCCGAATATCCGGTATAAGTGCCAATCTCAAGAATCCGTGAAGGATTTATAAGTTTACTCAATAACATCAACAGTGACCCCTGCAAATGTCCTGAACACATTCGACCATTAACCATCCTCAATTGGGTCTCACGATAAAGACGCGCCATCAATGGACTCTCTTCAACAATATGGGAAAGGAGGTAATGTTCGAGTGCCTTTTCAATTTTCATCTGCTTACATATAAATCAGTGTCGACAGGTTATCAAAGTCAAGTATTTCATTGGCTATAGCGCGGATTTGTGCAGGGGTTATCGAGTTAATCTTCTTGTATATCACATCAAGTCCATCCATCTTATTATAAATCAGGATACTCTTTCCGAGGGTAAGCATCAGATCTTCATGATTTTCCTGCGACATTGCCAGCTGGCCTATCAATTGTTTCTTTGCCTTACTTATCTGAATATCTCCAAGTAATTTCTCCTGAAGTACTCTGATTTCCCGTTTGATCAACGAAAATGCCTTCTCAAGATTTACTTTGTCAGTGCCAAAATATATTGTAATAGTTCCGGTGTCAGAATAGGCTGTATAGGATGACTCCAGGTTGTAGGCAATTCCGTTTTTTTCGCGTAGGGCAAGGTTTAGCCTTGAATTACCTGATTGCCCTCCCAGAACACTGTTAAGGAGAACAAGTCCGATCCGATTTTCATGTAAAACCGGATATGCCAATCCTCCAATCAGACAATGAGTCTGAAAGGTCTCTTTTCCAACAGTCATTGTTTTGGGTGAATTTCCTTCAAATCCTGTTCTCAAATATGTCCGGGTATTTTGTGGCAGATGACTAAAGTATTTTTCGGCAAGATGATGAAAGCGCTTTCCCGAAATATTGCCTGCTGAGCAGATGACCATCTGGTCGGTATTGTAATTTTTTGACATAAACTTAAGGATGTCATCCCGGGTAAAACCCTTTACCTTTTCGGGAGTGCCCAGAATATTACGTCCAATGGGATGCCCTTCGAATATCATCTCCTCAAAATCATCGAAAATAAGCTCTGATGGAGAATCGTTATACGAATTTATTTCATCAATGATCACATCCTGTTCTCTTTTCAACTCCTGATCGGGGAAGGTGCTGTTAATCAAAATATCACTAAAGAGTTCAATTGTACGCTCATAGTATTCCGCAAGGAATGAAGCATGTATTGCTGTCTCTTCCTTTGTCGTATATGCGTTTAATTCTCCACCTACATCCTCCAGCCGGCTCAGAATATGAAATGATTTTCTTTTAACGGTTCCTTTAAAGATAGTATGCTCGATAAAATGCGCCAAACCCTGCTCTTCAGGTGCTTCGTCGCGTGAGCCGGTATTTAGTATGATTCCACAATGTGCAACAGGTGAATCGACGTATTTGTGCACTAGCCTGATGCCATTAGGTAACAGTGAAGAGTAATATTCCATTAATTAGTTTTGAACAGGTTGCAAAAGTATTGAAAATTGGCATTCTAAAACAAGTAGTATGACAAAAGTTTAGTTTAACCTTTAATGATGAGGGAAATTGAGTCTGGCAGTTGGCAGTTGGCTATTGGCAGTTGGCTATTGGCAGTTGGCTATTGGCAGTTGGCAGTTGGCTATTGGCAGTTGGCTACTGACGTTTGGCATATGGTGGCTGGCAACTGGCGGGTGGTGGCTGGTGACTGGGAAGTGGATGGTGGTGGCGGGCCATCCGGATCCTCCTTTAGGTCAAGGATGAATATAAAAAGTTGTGGTCAAACAAATCAAAGTCATAGATTTTACGGATTCATTCAAATTATTTTGGAGATAATTATTCTAAAAATGAATTGATAGGTGCCAGGTATATTACAAATTCTTATTCCACTCAAAAAAAAATCAGAACACGGACCAGGAGGCTGTCTCAAAAGTCTATTACCTCCGGGTTAAATAATGAAAACGGAATGTTGCACAGAATTAATAAATTAATATATATTGCTTTGCGTTTTCACTTTGCGACCTCAGCGTTTAAATTTTTTCGTTTTGATAAAGCCTTGTGGATATTTGTAGAAATAGCTTTAAAAATATATTATTAGGTACAACGTACCGTAATATTTTTTAATAAAGCTTTATTCATTTTTTTCAGTCAGCATTTGCTGAGAAATAAAATTTGATTACTTTTGCCACGCGTTCAAAAAAAGGTGCCATAGCTCAGTTGGTAGAGCAACGGACTGAAAATCCGTGTGTCCCTGGTTCAATTCCAGGTGGCACCACCTTAAGTGAAAGTTAGAAATATAAAAAGGGTTGATTTTCTTCGGAGATTCAACCATTTTTTTGTAGGGCTGCAGAAATTAATAACCCGGATTTAATTGAGATCATCTCATTAAATCCGGGTTATTTGGTATTTTGAAAACCTTAAAACGGCTACTCTGCTAATTTGAGGCCGGAGCAGTCGTTGGAACTGGAATCTTCAGTTTCTTGAAGACTTCTAAAGCTTGCTCATCATTTGGATCGATTATAAGGATTTTCTTCCAAAATTCTATCGAGGTTTGTTTTAATGCTTCAGATTGCTTTTTATCGGACTTTAATAGTCGTTCACTGGAAAGGAAATAATAGGAACCCAGGTATTTATAACACTCAATAACTGATTTACGGTTCTTTGTCTGATCACCAGCATCAAAAATAGCCAGAGCCTTCTCATAAATATCTTTGGCTGCACCTGTATCAGCCTCCGGATCCAAAGCAGCATTCATACGGCCTCTCCACATAAATCCACCGGCATATTGCGGGTTTAATTCAGTCACAATGGTAAAAGCACTGTCAGCCTTCTGTAAAAATAACCGACGATTTCCACAAAGCATCACACTATCCGGTAAAACGGCCTTGCTGTTAGCACGCTGACGAACAAGAGTATCAAATTTACTCTTGAAGATTTCAGATTGAAAATAATATTCCTTCCCAATCAGGAACATTGCAGAAAGTTTATCTGCCCCATTCTCAATCATCTTTTTATAGACTGCGGCAGCTTCATTATGCATTTTATTGCTTGCATAGAGCTTTGCCAGATCATCATAAATTTCAGTCTTTGTTGAATCCATTTCCAGGGCCTTATTATAATTCGCTATTGCAAGGGTGTCTTTTCCAACCTTTTGCAACAACCTTCCATAATAAACATAGTCCGAGGTAATATTTTTTTCAGGGTCATGAATCTTAAAAAACTTTGAAAGATCTTCAACACCTTTGGCATAATCTCCGGTTTCGAAGGCGATATAACCTCTTACTCTTAGCAAAACAGACTCGTCACCTTTTTGATTCATAACCTCATTCAGAAGCTTTTTTGATTCATCATACTTTTTGTTAAAGAATAATATGATAGCATAGCGTTCTCTGTCGTCGTAGCTTACTTCAGCCCTGCTCATATAGATCTGATAATTTTTTTCAGCCTCCGAATATCTGCCAGTACCATAATACAGGTCACCAAGGTTCTTAAAAACCAATATCTGATTGTCATTAAGTCCGATACATTTATTAAACGAATTTGCTGCGTCACGGTTAGCGCGGGCAAGAGTCTGAATAACTCCAAGTTTACGGTAGGCAAGAGCATAATTTGCATCAAAATATATGGCTCTTTCGTAAGCGTTTGAGGCGGACCCAAATTTGTGCCTGATCAGCTCATAATCTCCGTAAAGAATATGATAGGGGGCATATTTGGAGTTTACATCCATCCCCTGGCTGAGGTATTTGTTTCCTGTTGCGGTATCTTTCTTCGACAAGTCAAAACATCCTTTAGCTATTAAATAATAAACCTCCGGGTTTTTCTTATCTGCTTTTCTGGCTTTCTCAAAAAGGTCTAGTTCACCGGCTTTGTCTCCTTTGAACATTGCCACTTTACCTAATCCAATAACAGGGAATGGTGATTTAGGATCAGCCGTCATTGCTTGCTGATACATTAGCTTTGCACTATCCGGGTTTTGAAGATAGAGATAAGTATCCCCAAGTGAACAACTTGTTCTCAAGTCATTTGGATAAGCTTTTAGTCTGTTCAGGTAAAAGCTCCGTGCCTGATGGTACTGTAAATCATCTAAAAAGTTCTGACCCTGATTAGTGTTTTGCTGTGCAAAACCAGCAAAAACGAAGAATAGAAGTCCATTGAGAAGGAATAATCTGCGTTTCATTTTTATAGTATTGGATATTGATATTTTCAATTCTAACAGGTAATTAAAAGTCCTTACGCATATTAACAACCCGTGTGGGCGCGACAGCAGGAATAATTCCTGCCTTCAAAATGATCCTTTGCCCCTTATCACTTGCCACAAATGACGAAAAACCGGTAACCAATCCATTCCGGGGTTCAGCATTTATGATATAGATATCCCTTGTCAGAGGATAAATTTTGTCAACCATATAAGCCTGATACGGTTTAAAGCTATTTTCACTATTCGGCATTGAGCTTTCACTAACCGACATGACTTTTATTCTCTTATGAAAAGAGAGGTGCAACGAATCACTGCTGTTACTTATCCAGCTAGCCCCAATAAACCCTAAAACTCCGGGGTGGGAACTTGTATATTCGATAACGTCCCTGTTATACTCCAGTGCAAAAACATTAGTCTTATCGAATTTACCCTTACAAACGGAGTCGACTAAAAAATTAATTATACTTGACTTTGTATTGTCAAATACTGCTTTAATCTGCCCTGTGGCAGAACCCTTTTTAATCTGATCCCAACGCTGAATCTTTCCGGTGAGAATATCTCTGATCTGATTGACAGTAATCAGGGTATCCGTGCTTTTAGGTGAAACGATCATTGCAATGGCATCTACTGCAATTTTTGTCTGCCGCGGAAAAATCTTCTTTTGATTCAGGATAGATAATTCAGCCTTGCTTAATTGTCTTGAAGCTACAATTAGTTCAACCTCACCCTTAAGCAATTGGTCAAACGCCTCAACTTCAGGAACATATTTGGCATTAAACTCTGTATATCCGTAAATTGCCTTAAATACATCAAGTTCGGCCTCTATGATTGGACGAAAAGTTTCATCTGTAGTTATTGCCGCCTTTCCGGTAGTTGGAGTATTTCTGTAAGGATCACCTTTAAAGAATCTGCAGCTGCCAAAAATGAAAATCAATAACAATAGAAGATTAATTCGCTTCATCTCTTTTCGATTTAAAAACCAAAGAATAAATCCTGAAAGAGCCATAGATAAGCAAAAGTATGCCAAACCAGGTTCTTACAGAATTATTTACTGGGAGTAGTAACATGTGCGAGGACAATATTGCTACTCCCAGTAAAAAATAGACGAAAGCCATTAAATATTTAAATATAAGAAAATAATTCTTTCTTACTCTCATTTCAGTTTATAATCCTATTGCAATACGTACTTAATAGGAACTGTATAACTGACCAAAACAGCTTTACCCCCTTGTTTGCCAGGACTCCATGCAGGCATTTTGCTTAAAACCCGTATAGCTTCCTCATCGCAACCACCACCGATACCACGCACAACTTTGATACGGGTAATTTTTCCGTCCCGGTCAACAACGAAATTAACAATTACTGTCCCCTGAATTCCATTTTCGGCAGCGAGCGAAGGATATCTTAGGTTATTATGAATAAACTTCATCATTTCCTTTTCTCCTCCCGGGAATTGCGGCATTTGTTCAACAATAACAAATGGCTGATCGGGTTCTTCTGTAATTTTCTGTGTGGCAATCGGTGCAGCAATATCATCAGATCCCTTATCAAAGGATACATTACTGACTGCGGCTTTAGTTTCGATAACTTCTTTCTGAAGTTTCGGTTGTTCTTCTTCCTGTACCTGCTCATCAGGTTTGATCACCGGAGGTGTAAACTTGATTGTATTGCGAAGAGGTGGTGGAGGCGGTGGAATCTCTTTCAGGATATTTTCCTTGGGTTTATCCAATTCAATATTGGAAAGAGCTCTAACGCTAACATCCTTCTCTACAGATTTGGGAAAAATCTGTTTGATTAAACTTGGTGTTGAAACGATGAGAATAAAAAGGATGCTGGCAATAACCAGGGCCCTGAAGTGTCTCTTTGAAGAATTTTTTCTCAGTTCATAAGCTCCATATTCCTGGTTTTTTGCCTCAAAAACCAGTTCACACCATTCGTTCGAAAAAATATCATTATTTGCTGCCATTAGGATACAATTTTCATCCGTAAATAATTTTTAAATGAGGTCAGATGGAACCTTTTATTGAGATTTTCGATTCGTACTTAATCACTTGTTTAAATTTGCTATTTTAGTTTACAAAACTATGTTTATCACAATTTTTTGGCTAAGAGTTCTAAATCAAACGGGGTGATATCTACAATCGCATAACGCCCTATATTACAAATGGCCATCTCGTCAAGTGCATCGATAAGGTTCTTGTATGAACTATCTGTCGTCCCCTTGATCAGGACAATCGGAGCTTTTTTATCACCTATAAGCTCCTGCTTTTGTTTTTCAAAATCCTGTTCAGAGAGTTTTTTAGCATCTTTCTTAGCTTTTAGTTCCCGGACCTTGACCATGATCTCATAATTTTTCTTAATCAGGAACTGACGCATCCCTTTTGGAGAAAAGTCAGTCTGATTTAACACAGGGTCAACATTATTCTCACGGGTTCCTTCATAGTAAAAAACTTTATTCTCTTTTCCAAGCAGTATGGTTACAGCCCGGGAAGCCTTAATCTTGGTCTGATCCTCCTCTGTCACCTTCTCTTTCGAAGGCATGGCGATCTCCATGGTCTGAGGCTTACTAAGCGTGGTGGCCAACATGAAAAATGTAATGAGCAAAAAACCCAGGTCAACCATAGGGGTAAAGTCCACCCTTGTTGACATTTTTTTGGTTTTGCCTTTTTGCTTTACTTGCGATTCCGCAGCTACTTCAGACATGAATTTAAAATTTACAATTATTCATAATCAGGTACACTTTTCAGACTCGTGAGCAGGTTATATCTGTTCTCGTTGATGTCTTGCAAACTACCCATTAACTTTTTAATTACCGGATAAGAGGTAGCCTGATCAGCCTTAATAGCGATCCGGTAGTCTCTGTTAATCCCTTTAGCCGCACTAACCCATGATTTGAACTGGTTATCCAAAGAGTCGCATGGGATTCCCAATGCGTTCTGCGGAAGGTCCCTTTCTTCAGATTTTAAAGCCAAATAGGATTTCATCATCGTAATGGGAACACCGAACTTATTCACAAGACTGAATTCTTTTAATTCAGCAGGTGTGAAAGTTATGTTATAGGCGGCTCCCATCTTTGTAAGCAACTGAACACGGTTATCCTGACCATCAGCTCCAAAAAACACTTTTCCTTTCGCATCTACAAGAATTGAGATGATATTGCGGTCAGGTATTTTAATCTCTGATATAGAGGATGGCGTATTTACCGCCACCGGTTCTTTTTGCGTAAAATTGGAGGTAAGCATAAAGAAGGTTAGTAACAGGAACGCAACATCACACATTGCGGTCATATCAATAGCCGTGCTTTTCCTTTTTATTTTAACTTTTGGCATAATTACAATTTATGTACAATTATATCTTAGTGCTTTGATGCAAATGTCTGAACGATACTGTAACCAGCTTCGTCAATTGAGTAGGTAAGCTTGTCGATTTTTGTTGTGAAGTAGTTGTACATTACAACGGCAAGAGCACCAGTACCAATACCAAATGCAGTATTAATAAGTGCCTCGGAAATACCGGTTGATAATGCAACTGAGTCAGGAGCACCTGCATTTGCCATAGCGGCAAACGAACGGATCATACCAAGTACCGTTCCTAAAAGACCCATCATGGTTGCAACAGAAGATATAGTTGCCAATACAGGCAAATTCTGCTCAAGACTTGGAAGTTCCAGAGAGGTTGCTTCCTCAATGTTCTTCTGGATATCAAGAAGTTTCTGCTCCTTAGTCATAGTTGTGTCTTTTTCGAGCAACTGATACTTTTGAAGCGCAGCTTTTGAAACACTTGCAATCGAACCCTGAAAACGGTCACATTCTGAAATAGCTGACGAAATGTCATTCTTTGAAAGATTCGTCTTGATCGTCTCAACGAATTTAACTGCTGAACCTTTACCACCTGCCTTGTTAATTGTAAAATAACGCTCAAGTGAGAAAGAAATAACAGTTAGTAACAGCGTCATAATCACAGGTACAATAAATCCTCCTTTATAAATAACGCCAAGAAAATCACCAGGGATCGGTGCATTAGCATTACTATTTCCCTGGAAATGGCCGTTGTCTCCCATGATCCCTTTAAATACAATTACCGCAATTACAAACGAAACCGGAATGACTAATGCCGAAAAAGCTCTTTGAAATTTTAAAAATCCATTTTGTGATTTCATACTCTAATGATTACTAAGTGTTTAAATAAAAGTTTAAGAAATTCTTGAGAAAAATTAACGATCTAAAATCGGTATTAAAAAAATTAATAAAAAGAACCTAATGCCATTCGCAATTAAAAAAAATCAAAGACAAACAGCTAAGTCTAAAAGAGATCTAATCTTCTAAATCGTGGACAAAATTAATAATCCAATTCAATTCACATCAGTAGGGGGATACAAAATTCCGGCAAATGCCAAATATTAACATATTTTAACATTTCGGCTAATTCAACAAATACCAATATATCAGCCATTTTGACAATTCCTGCCATGTTATAAGCCAATGAACAATAATTAAATACCCCAGAAATAACGAATTAAATTACTGAATTACAAATTTAAAAGGAACTGTATAACTTACCAAAACAGGGATACCTCCCTGTTTCCCCGGACTCCAGGCAGGCATTTTCTCCAATATACGAACAGCTTCTTCATCACATCCTCCACCTATACCACGAATAAGCTTAATATGTGTTATCCTGCCATCTTTTCCTACAACGAAATTTACAGTTACAGTACCCGAGATTCCCATTTCGATGGCAGATGAAGGATACCTTAGGTTATCCCGTATAAACTTCATCATCTCCTTTTCACCTCCGGGAAATTGCGGCATTTGCTCGACAATAATAAATGGTTTCTCCGGCTCTTCCGTAATACTATTTTTGTTAGTCGCTGTTGCAATTGGTGCACTCACATCATCAGTCCCCTTCTCGTAAGTAACATTACTAATCGCTGCCTTAGCCTGTACTGCCTCCTTTTGCAAAATAGGAAGCTCCTCATCCTGAACCTGCTCATCAGGCTTAATAACCGGGGGCGTAAACTTAATCGTATTCCTTACCGGTGGAGGTGGGGGTAGCTCTTTTAGAAAAGCTGTTTCCTTGGGCTTGTCGAGTTTAATATCACTCATCACCCTGACGGCAACCTCCTTCTCTTTTTTTTCAGGCATAATCTGTTTTAACAAAGCGGGGAACAAAACAATGAAAACAAAAAAGATGCATGCCCAAATCAAAGCCCAAAAATGCCTCCTGGGTGAATGTATCCTTAGTTCATAGGCCCCATAATCATGATTTTGATATTTAAGAACCAATTCAACCCAATCATTCGAAAAAATATCATTATTTGCTGCCATTAGTATGAAAATTTAAAAATTCCTCCACTAATTCTTCAGATCAAACAGGGTGATATCAAAGATGGTATTACCTGAATCCAGCTACTTCACGGGCGTTTCCGTACATGAGTTTTCATCTGTTATTAAAAGAACGATTTTACTTTTAAAATCTGCATTAAATATAATCAAAATATTACCTGATTATCCTTCAAAAGCCGAATATTTTTAACACGTTTTTATCATAATTAAAGAAACTGAAAGGTCACTGAAAAACATCCTCCAGAAGTAGTGCCCATGTCTCCGGCAAATAATTTCATTTCTGAACCAGCTTAACATTCAGATTGTTAAAATCAAGAACCGCCTGATGAGTATACAGAAAATCACTGCCCAGAAGCCCTATGATCTGTTTATCTGAGAATTTTGCATATTCAGTATTGATATGTAAAAAATTAATCAGGGCAACATGAAGGTCTCCAAAATCAATACCATCCAGCTTAAAGGAGTGGATGATGCCTGAATTGGTTTCAACCATCTCCTTTCCAAGGCCGGTAGCCATCACCTGCTCATCACTGTCAAGGCTATAATAATCTGTAAATGTATGGTCAAAAACACTCCTGGAAGCTCCTGTGTCAACGACCCACCAGAAGCCATCCAAGCCGGGGAAATCGGCTTTTATTAACGGATGATAGGTCTTTTCCTCGAGTTCGACAATTTCTATTTTAATTTCAGCCATTTCAAAATATTTAGGGTAAAAAAAAAGGGTCTCAATTGACCCCTTTTTATTGTCTGTATTAAAAGAATTTATTTAGAATTCAAAGCGTCAAGAACGTTCATAACTTCACGTACATGGCCTTCACTGGTTTTCATCATTGCCATCTCTTCATCGTTAAGCTGAAGTTCAACAATCTTTTCAATACCGTCCTTACCCAGAACAACCGGAACACCAAGATAACAATTATCGATGCCATATTCTCCCTGCAATTGGATACAAACCGGGAATATACGACGCTGATCTTTCACAATCGCTTCGACCATCTGTGCTGCAGCTGCACCCGGGGCATGCCATGCTGAGGTACCAATAAGCTTCACAAGCTCTCCCCCACCGGATTTTGTACGTTCAACGATTGCTTTTAAAGTCTCGGTATCAAGCAATTCAGTAATTGGTATGCCGCCTACAGTGGTATAACGGGTTAAAGGAACCATTGTATCGCCGTGTCCGCCAAGAAGCATTCCCTGAATCTCTTTCTGAGAAATATCAAGGGCATCAGAAAGAAACGAACGATAGCGTGCTGTATCCAGAATGCCGGCCATACCCATCACCCTTGTGCGGGGAAACCCTGAGGCAAGGTGTGCCTGATAGGTCATAACATCCAGGGGATTGGAAACAATGATAAGAATAGCATCCGGCGAATATTTTATCACATTTTCAGTTACAGACTTTACGATTCCGGCATTAATTTGAATCAGGTCGTCACGACTCATTCCAGGTTTACGGGGTAATCCTGAGGTAATAACAACCACATCGGAACCGGCCGTACGTGAATAATCATTAGTAACTCCTACAGTACGTGTATCATAACCAATAATTGGTGCCTTCTGCCAGATATCAAGTGCCTTACCTTCGGCAATACCCTCTTTAATATCCAATAAGACAACCTCGTTTACAACTTCTCGGTATGCCAAAGTATCAGCACACGTTGATCCTACATTTCCTGCTCCAACAACTGTAACTTTCATAAAAATCGAATTAATTATTCTGATTAAAAAATTCACTGATAAAAAAAATCGGTGCAAATTTAGACAGATTGAACCGATTTTAAAAGAGATTCGCTACACTTAACAAATACTTAACATTTTTAATGAGTACTTAAAAAGCGTCTAGTTTCCGGCTATTAAACGAATATCAGATATTATTCGTTCAGCAAGTTCATTGGCCTTTTCAGCTGATTTACTTTCAGAGTATATCCGTATTATCGGTTCAGTATTCGACTTGCGCAGATGAACCCATTCATTTGTAAAATCAATCCTTACGCCATCGATATCATTAACCTTCTCGTTCTGATACATTTCCTTTATACGGATAAGAATTTTATCAACATCTATATCTGGTGTGAGTTCAATCTTATTTTTCGAAATCGTATAGTCCGGATAAGTCGCCCGAAGCTCCGAACATTTTAGTCCCGACTGAGCCAGGTGAGAGAGAAAAAGGCCTATTCCAACCATGGAATCACGTCCATAGTGACTTGCCGGGTAGATTACACCCCCATTACCTTCACCACCTATAACTGCGTTTGTTGCCTTCATCTGTGTTGTCACATTCACCTCTCCAACTGCGGATGGGTTGTATTCGCAACCATGTGAAACCGTAATGTCGCGAAGGGCTGCAGAAGATGAAAGGTTGGAAACAGTATTCCCTTTAGTATGCGAGAGTACATAATCAGCCACTGCAACAAGTGTATATTCTTCATTAAACATGGAACCATCCTCGTTAATGATTGCCAGGCGGTCCACATCAGGATCTACAACAAAACAAACATCAACACCTGAATCACGAACTATCTGACTTGTACCGGTAAGATTCTCAGGAACCGGTTCCGGATTATGAGGGAAATGACCATCCGGAACACAGTTAACCTCCACAATCCTGTCAACGCCCAATGCTTTCAGAAGCTCAGGAACGATAATTCCTCCAACTGAATTTACTGCATCAATGGCCACAGTGAATTTTCGACTTTTTATTGCTTCAACATCAACAAGTGCAAGGTCGAGCACATGCTGAATATGATATTGTGTATAATCCTTCATAGTCTGGTGGCCCAGATCGTCGACCCCGGAAAATGTAAAAGCTTCATTTCCGGCAATTTCAAGAACTATTTTACCTTCTTTATCGTTAAGAAACTCCCCATCGCTGTTTAATAATTTCAGTGCATTCCATTGTTTTGGATTATGACTGGCCGTCAGGATAATTCCTCCGTCAGCGCTTTCAGCTACAACAGCAATTTCTGTAGTTGGAGTAGATGCAAGTCCAAGATTTACAACATCAGCACCCATTCCCATTAATGTGCCTGAAACCAGGGAATTTACCATATCGCCTGAAATCCTGGCATCACGACCTACAACTATCTTTAATTTACGGTTTACTTCCCTGCTCTCTTTTACCCATGTGAGATAGGCTGCAGTAAATTTTACAAGATCAAGGGGAGTCAGATTTTCACCAGGGGGACCTCCTATTGTACCGCGTATTCCGGAAATTGATTTTATAAGTGCCATATCACATTAATATTTTGAATTTTGAGTTGCAAAGGTGTTAATTTGGGTTAAATATTCAAAGGATTAATCGTGTTTGAGAAAATATAAGTTCAATTTCACTTTTTTTTCCGACCTTTGCGCCCGAAATAATAATAAGTCAGAGAATTACGAAATGATTATCAGAAGAGGCAGAGGACAGGAGCGCGCAGAAAAGCGTACCGTCGAAAAGAGGGAGCCGGGCACCAGACCCCGTATCAAAAGAAGTGATAACCCAAACACAGATCAAAGCAGAAGGCCAGCCGGACCCAGGTCAGAATCGAGGGAACTAACATCCGGAAAAAGAGTTGGGAAGACAAAGGTCATTAAAACAACATCGGGTTCAAAACCAAATATGACCGGTAGCGGGAGATTATTAAAAGAGCGTACTTCAGACGTTTTTCGCCGGAACGTAATAGAAAGAAAACCAGTTCGAAAATTTGAAGGAGCTGAAACAGACCAATTTCTCAATAAGACCGGAAAAGTTCTGCGGGGAAGATTGGGCATCCAGAATCTGAATGACGAATTTACCTCATCAAAAAAACCTGTAAAATCCAGTCAATCCAGGAAGGAACCGGGGGCAATTCGTCTCAATCGTTACATTGCCAATGCTGGTCTTTGCTCACGTCGTGAAGCTGACACTTTCATTGCAACCGGCTGCGTTACTGTAAATGGAAAGATTGTTTCCGAAATGGGATATCAGGTCATGCCCGGGGAGTCTGTAAGTTTTAACGGGCGGATAATTACAGCAGAAAAGAAAGTATATGTCCTGCTGAACAAACCCAAGGGATATGTGACTACTCTGGAAGATCCTCATGCCGACAAAACAGTTATGGAACTCATAGCTAATGCATGTCCTGAGAGAATTTACCCCGTAGGCCGTCTTGATAAAAACACAACAGGTCTTTTACTTTTCACCAACGACGGTGACATGACAAAACGTTTGACTCATCCCAAATACAACCGAAAAAAGATCTATCACGTCTATCTTGATCAAAAAGTTACGAAGAATCACCTTCAGGAAATTGTCGACGGAATTAACCTGGAAGACGGATTCGTTGCCGCGGATTCAGTAAGCTATGTCAGTGAAGAGGATAAAAAACAGGTTGGTATAGAGATTCATTCCGGAAAAAATAAAATCGTTCGCCGGATCTTCGAACATCTCGGATATAAGGTTGAAAAACTGGACAGGGTATATTTTTGCGGATTAACTAAAAAGGACCTTCCGAGGGGAAGGTGGCGTTTCTTGTCCGAAGAAGAAGTATCCCTTCTAAAAATGAGTTCAAAATAGAAAGATCTCACGTTAAATGCGAATTAAGTTTTTGGCCATTGGATTGATTTTTCTGATGTATAGCCGGTTTGTTGCTGCAGCTGGCTATACAGCTATGCAATCCGGAAATTTATCAGATTCAATTTTAATAACAAATCCTAATTCTCAAAACGTCCCAACAGTAAAGCCATTTTCTAGGGACACTGTAAACAGGATCCTAGGAACTGTCCCCAATTATTTATACATTCCATTCACTAATAAGGATTTAGAGGCAGCCCTTAGGAATGATACTGCAGTTATTGGCCTTCAAAAGAAGAAACAAATGCAGATGGCAAGAATGTTTGCTGAGGGGAAGATTTCGATGGGTTATTTCAATCTTGAATACAATAAAGTTCTCAGCTATAACGTTTACGAAGGTCTTAAGTTAGGTTTTGGGGGCGAAACAAACCGTCTGCTGTCGAAGTATTTTGCACTTGGAGGTTACTTTAGCGTTGGGATTAAGAATGGCTTATTCAGGCATGGTGAATGGGTTAATATCTTCCCAAAAGGAAATTCCGATTTAAGAATACATCTTAGTTACACGGATTTGAATAGAGAATTTGGCGGATCTGACTTTTTAGAAACACCGTCCCTCTTAATACCGGAATATTACCGCCTGTTGTTGATCAACAATATGTATCAACAAAAACGTTTTACCGGAGGATTTGAGTTCAAACCTTTCAAAAACCTAAGTCTTTACCTTTTTAGTGACGTGTCAGAAAATAAAGCAAATCAAAATACTGATTATCCCGTTATTCATACATTCAATCACTTAAATTTAACCAGGACAGGAATCCAAATGAGGTATACGCCAGGCAAAAAATTAAGGATCGGTGAAGGCCAGCTTATGGAAGGTAAGGCTCCAGGTTCCGATTTTTTCCTGACAGTAATTCAGGGATATAAAGCATTACATGGAGATTTTACGTACACCAGGGCAGAATTTAAAGGAAAATTCTACTTCCCCTTTTCAAAATCAGGTAATACTTCAATAATGGTACGGGGAGGAATCATGTCTCCTAGCCCTCCAATCACTGAATTGTTTTCCGGGTATGGCAGTTTTATCGGAAACTTTACACTAATGTCACCATATTCATTTGCAACGATGCGATTTAACGAATTTGCACCCTCAAAATTTTCTGCGGTGCATTTAAGGCACGATTTGGGTCCGCTGATATTTCCTGAAAAAAATAAATCCAGGCCATCGGTAATTATTGCTCAAAACATGGGAATAGGAGAATTGGATCAGGAAAACCTTATACGATACAATTTGAAGGACTTCAGGAAGGGATATTACGAATCCGGATTAGAAGTAAATAATCTTCTCAAATTCGGAAGTGTCTCCTGGGGTCTCGGTATATATTTCAGATACGGGCCCTGTCAGCTTCCCCAAATTAATGACAATTTCGCTTATAAGTTTGGATTTTATATTAGTATCTAAAGTGCTTGCAGGTGTACCCCAAAACAGTCCTGATCTGTTGTAAATGATTTTGACAAATTGGCATGCAGCTATCATTTAAAGGCAAAACACCAATACCAAAGATTTATTCGTATCGTAATGCATCAATTGGGTCGAGCCTGGAGGCTTTTATTGCAGGGAGAACGCCGGAAGCAAGGCTCACGAACAAGCATAGGATTACGCCTGTCAGCATCCATTGCCAGGGTACTATAAATGAACTGCCAATCAACATCGAAACTCCATTACCGGCCAGAATACCAAGTAAAATTCCAAGTAAACCACCCAATTGTCCGATCACTATGGATTCGATCATAAATTGCTGTTTAATTGACCGGGAGTTTGCACCCATCGCCTTATGAATCCCTATCTCCCGTGTACGTTCTGCTACTGTAACAAGCAATATATTCATGAGTCCGATTGCTGCTCCAAGTAATGTGATGAAACCAATAATTGTCGCTGCAAGGGTCACATACTTGATATTATCCAGTAAAAGATTCACAAGGTTATCGCTTTTTTCAACGACAAAATCTGATTCTTCCATGATATTTAATCCACGAATATTCCTGAACGTTGCCTCAGCCTCTCCGATCGCTGCATCAAGCAATTGGGTTGATTTAGGCATTATACTTATTCTGAAATTCATTTTGGGTCGTGAGAAATACTGCCTGACATTCGTAAAAGGAAGTAAAACAACCTGATCGCCCGAATTACCAAAACCACTGCCTTTGTCTTTCAACACACCAACAACCTGATATTTGCCGCTTCCGACAGAGATGAATTTTCCAAGCGGACTGGTCTCAGCCGGAAATACCTTTTTTATTAGTGCCGATCCAATAAGTGCAACATTATCACCATCAAAAGCCTCGCGAAAAGTAAGTCCCCTTCCCGATTCCAGTTCATAACCGGCTGTTGTCAGGAAATTTTCATCAATACCGCGCACTGTAATATTTGGATTTGTCTTCCTTGATTCATATTTCACTGTTGCCACCTGAGTTGCATTTACCGAGATGGAAACTGTTGAAGGGAAAATATAACGCTCGCGAAAGTCTCGGGCCTGGTTAAAACTTATGTAATTATAATTCCTTGACCTGACGCGCTTATTCCAGATTTGAATATTCATGCTGCGGCTCTGTATGCTGAAAGTATTGGCACCTAATCGTGTAAACTCACTCGTTATTGAGTTCTTAATGGAATCAATAGCCGTTAAAATGCCAACAAGGGCAGAAATACCCACAGCAATAATCAGGATTGTTAAAACAGACCTCACAAGATTGTAGCGGATTGACTGAAATGCGATCCTTGTATTTTCAAACACCAATGGCTTAATCCAAATCATTAGGATTTCAGGATTTAGATGTACTAATTTTTCTGCTAATTTAGAACTAACCGGCGATTAAATTGTTAACCGGTTCAGCAAATTTTGATATTTTTTCTCATCAATAATAGTTAACATTGCATTTAATTCAAATTTTTAAAACAGAACAGTATGGCTTATGACATTGATATGATTCGCAAGGTGTATTCTAATATACCTGAGCGAGTTAACAAATTACGCTCCCTGGTGGGCAGGCCTGTTACGTTAACCGAAAAAATCCTTTATTCTCACCTATCAGGAGAATTTCCGGAACAGCCTTTTGAAAAGGGTGTGTCCTATGTGAATTTTGATCCTGATCGTGTGGCTATGCAGGATGCTACTGCACAAATGGCATTACTTCAATTTATGCAGGCTGGTAAGAGTGTTGTTTCTGTCCCTTCAACTGTACATTGCGACCATCTGATTCTTGCACAAACCGGTGCAACTGAAGATCTTAAAAACGCTGAAGAGACAAATAAGGAGGTTTACAGCTTTCTTTCCAGCGTATCAAAAAAATATGGAATTGGTTTCTGGAAACCTGGAGCAGGTATTATACATCAGGTCGTTCTCGAAAACTATGCCTTCCCGGGCGGAATGATGGTTGGTACAGACTCGCATACTGTAAATGCAGGTGGTTTGGGGATGATTGCAATTGGAGTTGGCGGTGCTGATGCCGTTGACGTGATGACCGGTATTCCATGGGAACTAAAATTCCCAAAATTAATCGGGGTTCACCTGACAGGGAAACTAGGTGGCTGGTCATCGCCAAAAGACGTAATTCTTAAGGTAGCCGGAATCCTGACAGTTAAGGGCGGAACGGGTTGCATTATTGAATATTTTGGTCCCGGAGCATCCAGTTTATCGTGTACTGGAAAAGGGACAATCTGTAACATGGGTGCCGAAGTGGGTGCTACAACTTCAACTTTTGGCTTTGACCAGAGTATGAGCGATTATCTTAAGGCCACAGGACGTGCAGATGTAGCAGAAATGGCTCAATTAATTGCTGCTGACCTGAGAGCCGACGATGAGGTTTATGCTGACCCTGGAAAATACTTTGATCAGCTAATCGAAATAAACCTTTCTGAACTTGAACCTCATATTAACGGACCATTTACGCCAGATCTCGCGACTCCACTGTCGAAATTCAAGAGTGTGGCCAGGGAGAAAGGATGGCCAATGGAAATGAAAGTTGGATTAATCGGATCATGTACAAATTCTTCCTATGAAGATATCAGTCGCGCAGCTTCGGTCGCAAGACAGGCACGCCTTAAGAATCTGAAAGTTAAGGCCGATTTTACAATTTCTCCGGGATCTGAACTGGTCCGGTATACAGTTGCACGTGATGGTTATCTGGCTTCCTTCGAAGAAATGGGAGGAATCGTTATGACTAATGCATGCGGACCATGCATTGGACAGTGGGCCAGGCACAATGCTGCAAATCTGCCGGAAAATTCGATAATGACCTCCTTCAACCGTAATTTTGCAAAACGTACTGACGGGAATCCCAAAACACATGGTTTTGTGGCATCTCCTGAAATTGTAACAGCCTTTGCAATTGCCGGCACTTTGGATTTTAATCCTGCAACAGACTTTCTCACAAATGAAAACGGGGAACTTGTTAAACTCGATCCACCCTCAGGAAGTGATTTGCCAACAAAGGGTTTCTCAGTAGAAGATGCAGGTCTTATACCCCCTTCGACTGACCATCAGGGAATAGAAATCATTGTGGATCCTTCGTCCGACAGGTTGCAGTTACTTGAACCATTTACTCCGTGGGATGGTCACGATCTGAAAAACCTTAAGCTTTTGATCAAGGCCCGAGGCAAATGTACGACAGATCATATCTCGATGGCGGGTCCATGGCTGACCTACAGGGGACATCTGGATAATATCTCGGAAAATTTGCTTATCGGCGCGGTTAATGACTTTAACGGCAAGACAAATACAGTAAAAAATCAGCTGACAGGTGAATATGGTGCTGTTCCGGCAACTGCCCGTGCTTACAAAAAGGAAGGTTTTGGTTCAGTAATCGTTGGTGACGAAAACTACGGAGAAGGATCATCACGCGAACATGCGGCAATGGAACCACGTCATCTTGGAGCAAGAGTCGTAATTACGCGATCCTTTGCGCGAATTCACGAAACCAACCTCAAAAAACAAGGTATGCTGGCTCTAACTTTTGCTGAGCCGGAGGACTATACACGTATTCTGGAAGATGATACGATAGATATAATTGGTCTGGAATCATTTCAACCCGGCAAATTGTTGCAGCTAACGTTGCATCATTCTGATGGATCTTCAGATGTTATTCCTGCAAAACACACCTATAACGAGGCTCAGATTGACTGGTTTAAGGCAGGCTCATGCTTAAATTTCATAAAGGAAAACCAATAGTTTTAAATGAACATGTTCAAAAGGGCCGGGCAATTACCCGGCCCTTTTCTATTTTTCGAACCACTTATTTAATTATTCATATTTGACCATATAAATATTTGATTTATAGATATTTATAAATTATTATTTTCGAATTAACATTTTTTAATACTTTTTTTATACCAATCCGAACTTCACGGATATACCTTTAGAACCTGTTTTTGAAGTAACTTTGTAAAGGAGAAAAGGAATCATGGTATATAAATTCAAGATCATATCAGACAAGAATGAAGATTTTGTTTTGCATATAGATGCTGATGCTAAGAATACTTTTTATGAGTTGCACGAAACTATTCAGCTCGCATGCAAGTATGATTCTTCTGAGCTAGCCACTTTTTATATTGCAGATGAAGAATGGGATAAAGATCTGGAAATTAACATGTTCGAAAATAAATCCTCAAAGCACTCTGGGTCATTGTTGATGAAAAAGACAGCTTTAGGAGAATTATTAAATGCGCAGGAAGATAAATTGATTTACACTTTTGATGTTATAAATCAAAAATCCCTATACATACAGTTAAATAAGATAGTTATGGAAGATAATCTAAACACTCCGATTATTACTTACAATCGAGGAATGGCTCCGGCCCAAAGCTTGTCGAACCATTATAATGCTGATCTTCTTGCTGACCAGGATTCTGAGTTTCAGAACGTTTTTACTGATTTCGGGGAACTCGAGGATTTGAACATGATCTACGGGGAGATCGGTGAAGTAATGTAGGTTCTTCTGGTTTTAAAGAATAGAGATTCAGATATTTAAGAGAACAAAAGGCTACCAGACAAAAAAATTACCTTTGAAGGATAAATATTTAATCTCTTCCCATTAATGCCCAAATCTCTTATTGTGCTTCTTGGACCAACGGGGGTTGGTAAATCAGATTTAAGTCTTGAAGTTGCAAAGTACTTCAATACAGAGATAATCTCGTGTGATTCAAGGCAAATATTCAAAGAGATGAGTATTGGAACGGCTGTTCCAGGTATGGAAGCCCTTCAGACAGTTCCGCACCATTTCATTCAATCACACACGATTCACGAAGCCTACAACGCACGCAAGTTTGAAATTGAAGTACTGGACTTGCTTGAAAGACTCTTTGTCTCAAAGGATTTGGTTCTAATGACAGGAGGTTCGATGCTATATATCGATGCACTATGCAAGGGGCTGGATGATTTACCCGATGTCGATCCGCAGTTAAGGCAATCCCTTGTGGACCGGTTTGAGTCAGAAGGTCTTGAAACTATGCAAAATCTGCTCCTTCAACTGGACCCTGCATATTATTATGAGGTCGACCTGCAAAATCCTAAACGTATTCTTCACGCCCTGGAGATTTGTATGATCACAAACCGTCCTTTTTCAGAGTTAAGGACTAATCCATCGAGAAACCGTCCTTTTAATATTATAAAAATTGGGATCAATTGTGACCGGCAGATGTTATATGATCGTATTAATCAACGAGTTGACAAGATGTTTGAGGAAGGTCTCGAGAAGGAAGCGAATAATTTATACCCATTTAGTCAGCTTAACCCTCTGAATACAGTGGGTTACAGGGAATTATTCGAATATTTTGATGGGAAAGGTACTCTAAATGAAGCCATTGAAAAGATTAAGGCAAATTCCAGAAAATACGCCCGAAAACAATTAACATGGTTCCGCAAAGACCCCGATATTAACTGGTTTTCCCCGGATCAAAAAAATGAAATCATTAAATTTATCAGCGGCCAAATAAAGCATCTGGCAGAGTTATCCCTTATTTGAATCTAATTACAGCGGAATTGTAATAATTACCCGCAGATTTATTTCCGGGTGTGTAACTCACAGGACCATCCGCAAGCAAAGGCCGGCAAAAATACAAAATCACCTTCAGACGGAACCTGACAAATGCATTATGCGTTGAAATGTATCCTAAAATTGATAATGTCAAAATTGGATTAGGGAAATATTTCCTGATCTTCAAAGACAGGTTCAACCCGCTTCCGGTCGTTGTTTTAACCGCTTCAGTACCCCCCGTTTCGTTTCATCAGGGTTTATTCAGATTCAACTGCGGAGAATTTTAATGCAATATCCAATTAATCCGACGAAGAATAGGAGATTTGCGGCTTGTCACCGGTGATACACGGCAGATATTATCGTAATTGAGAAAAATCGAAGACAATTTGCCGATCCGAACGTCCATATACGCGAATTATCCTCATAATAATTAACTCTACTAATTGAAGCTCCGGGAGGTTCTCCAATGAGAATTTTAAAAAACAAACCCTCATAGTTTTCTATAAAAACCAGAGGGTTCGACTGAATGATTGAATATATCTTACTTAAATATCGTCATCCAAATCATCATCATCAGGTAAATCATCAGGGATATCGTTGACATCTTCATCAACATCATCATGACCTTCAAATTCCTGTAAAGCAAAATCATCACGAAGAATACCATCATCATTAAAATCATCATCATTTTCAACGATGTTATTTGCCTCTTCCAGAGTCATCCGAACAAGGTAGTAAAAATCATCCGTTTCGTAAGGTAAAGCAGAAACAACTTTACCCTTTGCATTGATATAAGTAATCAGACTTCCCGAAAAACCATGGGGATAAGTTAGTTTGATTTGACCCTGAACATCGAGTGGTAGCTTGTCATAGTCCTTAACAATGCGCGGTTTATTGATTTTTGCCATAGTATATATCGATTAAGGAAATCTGTAATAGATTGTATTGTAATTATTTAATATTCTCCGTATGTTCTAAACTCTCCAATGTTTAGATGGTGCAAAATAATAATTCAACTCATTAATTAAATAGTTTTTAAAAAAATATCGAAAAAAAACTCATTTTATTGGTTTTAGTTGATAAAATACTCAAAATAATGCATGATAGTTCCAGATTTCGTGTTTTAATTTTGATTTATCCCGAACTATAGAACAAGATCATCAATTGTAAACTGATAAATAGCAGTTAGCTTAAAATTCCCTATATTTGGCGCTTGTTTTATTAAGCACAAGACCTCAAATGAATATCTCTTACAGCTGGCTAAAAGAATACATCAATACGGAACTTTCACCCTCCGAAATTGCGGCTATCTTAACCCAACTTGGACTGGAAACCGGAAGCATCGAAGAATTTGAATCCATTAAGGGAGGCTTAAAAGGTCTCGTGGTCGGAGAAGTTATAACGTGTCAAAAACATCCAAATTCTGACCACCTAAGTGTTACAACGGTAAATATTGGAGGCAGTGAAGATTTGCCCATCGTATGTGGTGCACCGAATGTTGCTGCCGGTCAAAAGGTTATCGCAGCAACAATTGGCACTGTTTTATACAATGGTAATGAGCAGTTTACGATACAGAAATCAAAGATCAGGGGAGAGGTTTCCATGGGCATGATTTGTGCAGAAGATGAAATTGGGATCGGCCATGACCATAGCGGGATTCTGGTTCTCAACAAAGACGCTACACCCGGAACACCCGCCTCTGAATATTTTAATATTAAGTCCGATTTTGTTCTGGAGGTCGACCTGACACCAAACCGCATAGACAGTGCATCTCATATTGGTGTAGCCCGCGACCTTTCTGCCTTTCTAAGTCAAAAAAATAACATCCACTATAACCGTCCTGAAGTGGATACTTTTAAGGTTGACAATCATGATCTGCAGGTATCAGTTTCAATCGGAAATCCTGATGCTTGCTCAAGGTATACAGGACTGACTATTAGTGGCATTACGGTTGCGCCTTCACCGGAATGGTTGCAGAACAGACTAAAGGCAATAGGTCAGAACCCTATCAATAACATCGTCGATATTACAAATTATGTACTTCATGAAACGGGGCAGCCACTTCATGCGTTTGATGCTCAAGCCTTAACCGGGAATCAGGTAATCGTTAAGACAGAACGTGCAGGTACTAAATTTATTACTCTTGATGGCGTGGAGAGGGAGTTATCCGAAAATGATCTGATGATTTGTAACGCGAAGGAGGCGATGTGTATAGGTGGAGTATTTGGAGGATTAGATTCAGGCGTTAAAGAATTAACAAAAAGCATATTTCTTGAAAGCGCTTATTTTAATCCGGTCTATATCCGAAAGACAGCACGCCGTCATGGTTTGAATACGGATGCCTCTTTTCGTTTCGAACGTGGTGTGGATCCCAATGGCACGATTTACGCCCTTAAACGTGCTGCATTATTGATTAAAGAGATCGCAGGAGGCACTATTTCGTCGGAAATTACAGATATTGTCGCAGATCCTTCAATCCTGGACTACTTTCCGGTAGAGGTCCAATATTCCAACATTAACCGCCTGATAGGTAAAGAAATCCCAAAAGAAACTTTAAAGCAGATTCTTTTGGCGCTTGAAATTGAAATCAGAAATGAAACAACGGATGGACTGTCTCTTGCCGTCCCTCCGTATCGTGTTGACGTCAAAAGGGAGGTGGATGTGATTGAGGAGATATTGAGGATTTACGGCTATAATAACGTGGAGCCTAATACAGCCACAAAATCAACAATCCAGCATACCCCACATCCTGATAAGATGAAATTGCAAAACCTGGTTTCAGAAATTCTTACAGCCAGAGGATTTAACGAGATCATGTCCAACTCGCTGACTAAACTTGCCTACTATGAGGGCCTGAATACATATCCTGCGGCAAAATCAGTGCAGTTGTTTAACCCCTTAAGTTCAGACCTTAACGCAATGCGCCAGACTCTTATTTTCGGGGGATTAGAGGCAATAAACAGAAACACCAATTTTAGAAATTCAGATCTGCGTTTATACGAATTCGGAAATGTTTACAATTTCGATGGCAGCAGAACCTATGAAAATCCGGTTAAAAATTATTCTGAATCGGAGCACATAGGAATCTGGATTACAGGCAATAAAGAGATACCAAACTGGACTTCAAAAGTAGAGAGTACTCAATTTTTTACACTTAAGGCTAATGTTGAAAATATTCTGATCCGACTTGGTCTGGATCCGGGAAGATGTGCTGTGGATTCATTTTCGGATGACTTATTTTCTGAGGGTCTCGAATACCGCTTCAACAATGCAGTGATTTGTCAGATCGGTTTTGTAAGACACGCTTTACTTAAAAATATGGATATCAGCTCTGATGTATTTTACGGGGACCTTCGCTGGACTGTACTGCTAAAGGCTATACGAAACTCGAAAGTCAGCTATACCCCTTTACAGAAATATCCGGAAGTACGGCGTGACCTCGCATTACTTCTTGACAAGGAGGTACAGTTTAGTACTCTGAAATCAATAGCATTCAAAGCTGAGCGTCAGATCCTTCGGAGTGTAAATATTTTTGATGTTTATGAAGGAGTAAATCTTCCGGCCGGGAAAAAATCTTATGCAGTAAGTTTTACACTTCAGGATGAGGAAAAGACACTTAACGACAAACAGATTGAAAAGACGATGAGCCGCCTGATCAAGGCTTTTGAAACTGAAGCAGGTGCTCAAATCCGATAGGAAACAACACTTTTCATTTATTTAAAAAGGATTGTATCATTCAAAAATGATCCAAAAGATATTTTTTTTAAATTGCGAAAATATTTCAGTTTAAATAATGAAATCAAACGAAAATAGTTTTCAGGTTCTGCTTAAGAAACCACGATATGTGAACCTGTTAAAGGCTTTTGTGATTTTCATTTTAGGGATCATTCTCACTGCGATTGCAACTTTTTATGCCCATATAAAAATTGAATCGGATGCAGACCATGAATTTGCTTCCAGATGTACAGAAATAAAAATCAGTACTCAAAACCGTATCCGCTCCTGTGAACAATTGTTGGGTACCTGTTCGGCTTTATTTTCAGCCTCGGATAGTGTTAGCCGGCAAGAATGGAAAACTTTTAATGATATTTCAAAATATAAATCCTATCTACCAGGAATTCAAGGCGTTGGGTATTGCATGATTGTAAATAAGAGCCAGATAAAAAATCATATTAAAAGCATTCAGGAATCAGGATTTCCAAAATATAAAATAATTCCTGAAGGAGACCGGGAAACCTATTCTTCTATTATTTATTTTGAGCCATTCTCAGGGGCCAACCTCAATTCGCTGGGTTTTGATATGCTTACTGATTCTACTACAAGGCATGCCATGGAAATGTCGCGTGATTCAGATTTAGCTGCAATATCAGGGAAAGTAATGCTGGGTCAAAACTCAGGTGATCAGGAATCAGGTGTTCTTTTTTATGTCCCGGTTTACAGAAAAGAGATGCCTAAAGCGACGGTAGAACAACGACGCTCTGCTATTAAAGGATGGGTGTTTAGTACCTATCATATGGACGATTTAATTAATGATATTCTTAGTCGTTATTTTTCCCGGAATAAAGAAGTATTAGGTCTTCAGATTTATGATGAGACAGTCTCGGATCATTCTCTTTTATACGATAATCATATTTATCCCCTGAAAACAGGGAAGGATGTGGCTTTCAGAAAGCATGAGACTAAGGTCAAGGCTTACCATAAGAAATGGATCCTGATTTTTACAATTCCAAAAGACCAGAATATTTTTTTCCATAGTTTAATTGCGATAATTCTGTTAAGCGGAGTCTCTATAAGCCTGTTATTATTATTGTTAACGCTTTCGTTACTAAATACGCGCGACAAGGCACAGAGCATTGCCCTTGAGTTAACCCATGAACTTAAGGAAAGTGAAGAACGGATCAGGGAAGTACTTGAGAATTCAACAGATGCCTCTTATAAACGTAATCTTAAAACCCAGAGTTACGATTATCTGAGTCCTTCATATACAAGAATTTCGGGTTATCCATTATCAGACATAAAGAATCTGTCCATAAAATCAGGTCTTACGTTTATTCATCCGGATGACGTAATTGAGGTTAACCGTATCTTGTCTCATTCAATGTCTGATGAATCCTCCGGATCATACCAGCTTGAATACAGGTTTATGCATAAGGATGGTCAGTACAGGTGGTTTCAGGACAGATATACGATCGTGAGGGACAATCAAAACCAACCTTTGGCTCTGATTGGAAGTGTTAGCGATGTTACCAACCGTAAGCAGATGGAGGAAGCGTTAAAGGATGAGCGACTATTGCTTCGTACGGTCATCGATATCATTCCCGATTCCATTTACTGTCTGGATCTGGAATGCCGTAAAACGCTAGCCAACTTAACGGATTTACGCTATATGGGTGCCAGGTCAGAAGGAGAGGTTATAGGCAAAAATGATTTCGATTTTTTTCCCAAAGAGATCGCCGAGAAGTTCTTTGAAGTGGATAATGCTGTTATCCAGACCGGGAAACCGCTGCTAAATGTCGAAGAGTATATGGTGGAAAAAAATGGGGATATCAGATGGTTGCTCTCTTCAAAAATACCAATGTTCAATAACGACGGGCAAATAATTGGATTACTGGGCTATGGGAGAGATATCACCGGACGTAAAATGGCAGAGGAGGAAATTAAAGCAAAAAATGAGGAACTTCAGAAACTAAACTCTGCCAAGGACAAGTTTTTCTCGATCATTGCACATGATTTACGCAGTCCTTTTAACGGATTCCTGGGACTTACCCAAATGATGGCAGAAGATTTGCCAACCATGACTCTCGAAGAGATACAGTCAATAGCTGTTAGTATGCGCAGTTCAGCCACAACACTTTACAGGCTTCTCGAAAATCTGTTACAATGGTCAACAATGCAACAGAACAGAATTTCGTTTAATCCGGTGTTAATCAAATTGAATTCTATTATTTGTGATAGCATCGCTCTTGTAATTCAATCTGCTAATAACAAGGGTATCGAAATAATGTGTTTGATTGAAGGAGAAATAGAAGTCTTTGCAGATCTGAACATGCTTCAGACTGTTCTTCGTAACCTGGTTTCAAACAGTATTAAATTTACTCCGAAAGGCGGAAAAATAGATATTTCAGCACTGATTAAAGAGGATGGATTGGTTGAAATCGCCATCCGGGATAGTGGGATTGGCATGAATAAAGAAACTCTCAACGGGCTCTTTAAATTAGATGTCAATACAAGCAGAAAAGGGACTGATGGCGAGTCCAGTACGGGTCTTGGCTTAATTATCTGCAAGGATTTTATAGAAAAGAACGGAGGAGAGATTTGGGCTGAAAGTCAGGAGGGAAAAGGTAGTACATTTTATTTCACTTTAAAGGGAAACCAGTAAATTTAAAGCTGGAATTAACATGGCAAAAATCGAAATTATAAAAGGAGATATTACCCGGTTGCATATTGATGCAATCGTAAATGCAGCCAATAATTCACTTACCGGAGGAGGGGGTGTTGATGGAGCTATTCATATTGCTGCAGGACCTGAACTGCTGAGATCCTGTAAATTACTCGAAGGCTGCGAAACCGGAGATGCGAAAATCACGAAAGGATTTAACTTGCCGGCGAAGTTTGTGATTCATACCGTCGGACCTGTCTGGCAGGAGGGAAAGACAAATGAAAATCAGCTTCTTGCCTCGTGCTACAAGGAGAGTCTGATGCTTGCTGTCCGGAATAATATACGAACATTGGCATTCCCTAACATCAGTACAGGAATATATGGGTATCCAAAACCACAGGCAGCAACAATTGCATTTGAGACTATACAGGCATTCCTGATAAATCATCAACAAATTGACCGGGTTATTTGCTGCTGTTTTGACGAAGAGAATCTGAAAATATACAGAGAACTGTATGATAAAGGCATTGTAGCTGTAAGGGTTTTCTCGCCTCTTGCTATTGAGACAACCTCCAAACTGGCTGAAAAAATATGGCATGAACATTATGTTCCCATGATTGGGATCGAACAGGTCAGCTATATGGTTAATTCCTTTCAATCAGTTAAAGCAATTGGAAACCAAATCAATAATGAAAATTATCAATACTATATCATTTACCACCAATCCGAGCCGGCAGGATATATTGCTATCAAACCTATGGGGGAGGAATTATTCTTAAGTAAGTTTTATATTATACAAGAAAAAAGAGGAACCGGTTTGGGAAAAAAAGGCTATGACTTTATTTCCAAAAAGGCTAAAGAATTTGGCTGCAAAAGCATCACGCTCACCGTTAACAAGAACAATATCAATAGCATAAAAGCGTATAGAAAATTTGGATTTGAAATCGAAAATCCTGTGATTACTGATATTGGTTCCGGATTTATTATGGATGATTACAAAATGCGCAGCAGACTTGATACAGATTAAGGATCTGGATGTTAATATTTAATCGAACAATTCCTGTAAACTGCCAAAATAATCGGACTCCCAGCCTTCCGAAATATTATCAAAAGCCTCATCAGGAATATTTGTTTGAGTAACCTCAACATTTGTACCTTTTTTATCCGGATGAAGCTTAATGGTAACTATTGAATTCGATTCCTCTCCGAAATACCAGGATTGGACTATTTTAAGATCAGGGACAAACTCAAGGTTTCGACCCACAATTTCACCATCCCACATGGAGAACTCGCTACCGGGTTCAGTAGTCATTACAGCTGGTTCGCCTGTCCAGATCTCGATCATGGCAGGGTTCGTAAGTGCATTGTAAATATCTGAAGGTGAAGCATTCAGCTTAAAATATTTTTTAAAATCTTTCATAATATGTCTAGAATTTATATGTTAATCCAATTGTAAACAACTCTTCAAATTGCAGTTTTGGCTTTTTACCGATTACTTTTCCCGTATTATCATAAACAGGGAATTTAGTATTGTAGTCATAAATCATCTGCGTCATCAGCCGTACATTTATAAAACGGTTTACATGCATTAGCACAACCTGTTCCCATTCCGCCGCAATTTTCTGGAAAGGATACATATAATTATTAAAGAATTCACCCTTTGTATCATAGGTAATATTCTCAAGTATCTGCTTATGCCAGTTGGCTTTAATGATCAAACCCGGCTCCCATAACTTTTTGGTTCCCGGAAGGAGTCCGTAGGTAGCAGGTTTGATTAAAACAGTGTCATTTACATACGTGGTTTTAGAGGTAAATGGTGACAGGAACAATGAAAAATCTTTACTTGGCTTATAGTCAAGACCCAATGAAAGCGTAAGGAATCCGGGGGCCATAAATGCAGAAATAGGATTAACTCTGTCCGGATAAGTATATCCCTTTGCAATCTGTGTCCTGAAATTCGATTCTGCCGAGTAATACCATTTCTTGAAAGCAGATAAGCCGAAACGGCTTTGAATTTCAATTTTATCATCATTTTTTTCCAGCCCTCTCGATTTGCTTTGGTTTATCCCATACCGAAACTCCCCGCTGTTTTCCCATTTAACCTTATTTTTAGAATAATTAGCGTTGTATTTACTTATTAAAAGCATCGACAGTGCACTCTCACCACCTTTTGCCCAATTAGAAAGTGAAGTTTGCGTAAATCCAACGGATCCGTTTCCGATTAGCGTCCATGGAGGATAGATCACCTGCTTAAGATTAACCTTTTGAAGCTTCTTGTCCGGAGCCTTTGTTTCAAATGTAATGGAATGATTTTGGGACTCCTGAAATCTTTTTAGAATTACGCCATCATCAATAACAAGCTTTAGTTCCCCCTTCCTGTTATTGAGTAATAAAACGCCAATCGAATCGTTTTGCGCATTTTTCAGAAAAATTCGAATAGGTCTGATTGTCCGGTTAGAAGTCCACACTTCAGCCTTTGTTCCCGAAAGGTTAGAAAGTCTGATCAGTGCTGAATCGTTCTCTGCATGATTAATAAGATAGTTAAGTGCCAATCGCAGGGAATCATTAACAATTCCAACGGTCTTTTCGTTGTAGGCAACCAACCTGGCAAGATTCTGATCCGAAACCGATTTTCGGTAGGCCTTAATACGCTGGTCAGTTTTCGCGGTGATCATTTTTGTACGGTAACTGAATGTGATCTTGTCACGCCACCTCCCGATAATCGAATCATTATAATTCTTACGGTAAGAAATAAAAACCTGATTAATTGTTGAATCCATTGCAGAACCTGTCATATTGGCCGGAAATTTAATACCTGCAATGCGCTTATCCAAATTTGTGATAAATTCATCAGGGAGAACCTTCTTTTTAGCAAGTAATATATTTGTCTCACCTTCAGGCACATAAGGCGCCTTTGTAAGTTCGGACTCCATGATCATCATCGGCACAACGATATTACTGTTGTTCAAACTATCAAAAAGATCTTTCCTTATCGCATCCACTCCCCTTTCTATCTCTGCATCAGATGTGTACCCGGGAACATCCTTAAGATTATGAATATCAAGCGGATGCCTGTCCATCATATAAGCAACTTTGCCATCTTTTAAAATGCTCTTCAGATTTAGAACCACCGTATCAAGAGGATCATTTTCAGCATAATTCAAAACCCCCTGGATGGGTCTCTTAAAATTGTCGTTAGTGAGATACCACTCATTACACGAATACAATAGCTTATTGAGAAATCCAACGCTCCACTTTACTGAATCGATTTGTTGAACACCAGGTATTCTGGTCTCACCCGGATCCTGATATTTTGAATGAATAGCTTGAAGATCGCCGGATATTAATAATGCGAATAGGATAAATGTGAATTGAATAACCTTTTTTATCATGATGAACAACTTTGTATTTTTAAAAGCCAAAAATAGCTAAAAGTGAATTATATTTGAGATGTTTCTAAATAAGACTATTATCCGGGTATTCATTTGTTGTGGATAATCCATATTATGAACTAATTAAGTAACCAGCAATAAAGTGATAAAATTTTATCAGCCTCTATTGGGAATTCTTATCTTCCTTACAATAAATGTGCCTGAATCGTATGCAGGAAACCGGATTACCATAAATAATGATCCGGCAAATAAAATTGTAATCATCGGAGATGAATCAGGAAAACTAACGCTTCGTCTCAATTATTCAAAAGGATGTTTTATCGATGAACTAAATTTAAACGGTAAAAATACCCTGGCGCCTTCAGGAACCTTTACTTCCATAAAGTCCGGGGATAAATTATTTTCATCTGTATCATCAGACTATCAAAAAATTAAAGAGCTATCAGACAACAAGATAAGTATTGACTGTATAACCTTTGGTGACAGCGTTCAGCGTGTAACTGAAAAATGGGTTTTTACCACAGACAAAACAGGAATCAGATGGGAAATAATACGGAGCTGTGATCATGAGGAAATTGTGGAGGATATGGCACTCCCGGTATGGAATTTTTCCGGTCTTTCTGTTTGGAAAGGTGGTATTCTTAATAACGGAGGGATGGTCTGGTGCAAATATCTTAAAAATAGGTCTGATGCTTTTGGGGTACATACGAATGGCGTAACTTTCTGGAATCCTGAATTGGACAATTGTCTTCGAATTACAGCCTCAGCGGCTAGTGATAAATATATTGCTTCAAAGTTTTATCATGGCTTGAAGGATGAATTTTCATTTTCTCAATACCTGACAAACGAGGAACTGCGCCCCCGGTTTAAGCTAAACCGGTTCGTAAATGGAAATAAGGACGTTTTCGCTCCCTTCCGGGTATTTAACAAACCAGACACGATGAGATTACTTCTAACTGTAGTAAATTATGATCTGGCATTCCCGGCAGGCAGGCTTCCGGGTATTGACGCATCAGCCGTTCGGGAAATAAGGAATACTACGGCACGGTATGGTGTAATAGATAAGAATATTATGGGCGGAAACGGATGGACAACAAACTGGAAATGTTTGCATGAGCCTTTCTTCGCACAGATTGGGCTCTTTGTTGATGACGAAAATTATACCCGGAATTTTTCTTCCACACTGGATCAGGAACGTGATCTAGCCACTACAAAAGAGGGTCGTGTACTCTCAAGATGGCATAACGAAGCCGGAGACGAAATGCCAGGTACATACAATTTCGAGACAGGCTATTACGAAACACAATGGGGTTATACCGTTGATTCTCAAACTGGTTACGTAATAAACACATCGGAACAGTTTGATCTGAATGGTGATCTGAACTGGCTGAAAGGACATAAGAAAAGTTGTGAGAACGCCCTTGAATGGCTTATAAGACGCGATTCGAACAACAATGGACTCTTCGAGATGATGAACGACAGTTATCTGGACAAAAAATGCAGCGACTGGCTTGATGTTGTATATGCGAGTTTTGAGAATGCTTTTGTAAATGCTCAGTTGTACGAAGCATTGAAACAGTGGGCATCATGCGAATTAATACTGGGAGATAGCCTCAAAGCCAACAAATACAACAAAATAGCATTAGTCTTGAAAAAATCCTTCAATAAAAACGTCACAGAAGGGGGATTCTGGAATCCTGATAAAAAGTGTTATATATACTGGAGGGACAAAGACGGGACTCCACATGGAGATAATCTCGTGACCCCTGTTGCTTTTGAGGCAATTGCCTTTGGTATTTGCGATAATCAGGAAAGAATAAATGAAATACTCAGCACCATTGAGACCCGGATGATAAATGAAAACCTTTTTCACTGGCCCCTGTGCTTCGATTCCTTTAAGCAGGATGAAGTTGAAAGAGGAAACTGGCCTTTCCCAAATTATGAAAATGGGGATATATTTACTTCATGGGGTTACCTTGGAGTTAAGTCATACCTTAAATATGATCCCGGAATTGCCCTGAAATATGTCACAAATATACTGGATCAATACAACAAAGATGGCCTCTCCTCGCAAAGATTCAGCCGTAAAACGCAAACCGGTATCGGCTCCGACATTCTTGCGGGTAATTGCACAACAATAACTGCACTTTATAAAGATATCTATGGTGTTCGTCCAAAATGGAACAGAATGGGATTGGAGCCAAACCTTCCGTCCTCGTTAAACGAAACTGAATTTACGTATAACCTAAGAGGAATTAAATATACGATCAGTTTGACCAGGAACAATTATGAACTGCGGTCAGACAAATTTGCAATCAAGAGTAATTCTTCGTTTGGAGCTGAAATGGATAAGGAGGATCTTCATTTTTTTGCCGGAAATACTGAAGAAATCTCAATGAGCATTCATCAATCTGCGAGAAAAAAAATCCTATTCGAAGTGACAAAATGGAATTCCGGTAACTTTTGCTGGACGATTTCCCCCAGTGACAATTATCGGTTTACAATTTTTGGGCTAACGCCAAATTGCAAATATCTGTTAAGAGTGAATGACAAATCAGAAAATTCGTACATTGCGGATGCTTTTGGCAAAATCTCAGTTTCGGCTCAATATGTAGCCAAATCGACTTTCGAACTAATAAAAAAAATGTAAATATCACGAACCATGAAAAAGACAATTTGCACTACGATTATCTGTTTAGCATTAGTATTGAGCACTTTAAACATTTTCTCTGCAATCAGACTACCTTCTGTTTTAGGAAGTCACATGGTATTGCAACAGAAAAGTGATGTAAAACTTTGGGGATGGTGTGGACCCTCAGAAAAAGTAATCATAAAAACCAGCTGGGATACAATTACTTATAAAACTACAGGAGGTTCATCTGCGAAATGGGTTCAGAAAATAAAAACCCCTTCGGCAGGCGGACCCTATTCAATAACAATCAATGAAACAACAATTCTTGAGGATGTTATGATCGGTGAAATCTGGCTTTGCAGTGGTCAGAGCAACATGGAATGGAGTGGAGATCAAAACCTAAAACAGTGTCTTGATGAAATGCCGAATGCTACAAATAAAAACATACGGCTTTTCTATGTGCCCAAATCCACTTCTGAATATCCTCAGGAAAATTGTGGCGGAAGCTGGAAAGTCTGCTCGCCGGAAGAAATGAAACATTTCAGCGCCGTCGGATATTTCTTCGGGAAAAATCTTCAGCAGGCCCTTAATGTTCCGGTTGGACTGATAAACAGCAATTGGGGTGGCACACCTGCTGAAGTATGGACGCCCAAAAATGAAGTTGAAAATGATCAGGAACTCAATACAGCAGCTCAGAAGATCAAACCAACGGACTGGTGGCCTAACTTGCCCGGATATGCTTATAATGCAATGATTTATCCACTTACCAATTTTGAAATCTCGGGTGCCATCTGGTACCAGGGAGAGAGTAATGTTGGGACGTATAAATCTTACAAACAGCTCTTATCTAAGATGGTAGGCTCCTGGCGCAAGATCTGGGATAAAGAATTTCCCTTTTATTTTGTGCAAATAGCCCCGTTTTCAGGTTATGGAGAACATAATCTGTGTGCACTTCAACGTGAAACAATGACAAGGTGCCTCACAATTCCGAAAACCGGTATGACGGTAATTTCAGATCTTGTGGATGATATTAAAAATATTCATCCTGCCAATAAGATTGATGTCTCTGCCCGTCTTGCCAACATCGCTCTGGCTGAAACTTATGGCAAAAGTGGACTGATTTATAAATACCCCATGTATAAAGAGATGCATATTGAGAAGAATAAAATCAGATTATTTTTTGATAATGCTCAAAATGGACTAGTGTCAAAGGATAAAAATATAACTGAGATTTACATAGCCGGAGAGAACAAGTTATTTGAGCCTGCTTTGGCAAAAATAGATGGTAACACATTGATTGTATGGAGCAAATCAATAAAATCACCTTTGGCAGTGAGATTCGGTTTTACAAATGCAGGTATTCCAAATCTTTTCAGTAAAGAAGGTCTGCCGGTTAACCTCTTCAGAACCGATGACTGGGATGTTGATACATTACCTGAAAAAAAATAAAAACCAAAATTTTATACTTTAAAATCTATTACCGGAACGTCCCTGCGGTCGATTTTTATCTTTGCCTAACTGGCATAAACTAGCCAGGATTTAAAATTCATACCTGGATGAATGATGATCCGAAAATGTATATATCTTATTATCAAATTCGTGAAAATGGTAAACTTTAAAGTAAGCTTACCATTTTCACTGTTTTCACTATTGGTTGTCGTATTGATATTCAATCATTTAAATTTATATTCCCAGGATCTCACATTCCAGAAAATAAATTCAGGTACGAGAGCCCCAATTAATTCAATTTATATTTGCAGGGATCAAAGTGCCTTTTTTTTCACCGACAGGATTTACCGACTTGAAAATGAAGAGTGGAAGAGGATTAATTTGCCGGTTGAGGGTAGGATAGGCTGCTTTTATCCGGTTTCTTCAGACGATTATTGGTACTCAATAGATCAGTTAAATTACACCACAATTCTTTATCATCGTCACGATGGAATAAATGAGAATATCAGGTCTCCCTTTGCTAATTATATCTCCTTTATTTTTGGAATAACTGCCCGGAAAGTGTTCTTCACCAGTATTGGAGACATGGCTATTTATGAGAACGCCGAATGCAGATCACTTCCATCTTTACCCGTAACCAATTCGATTTCAAAGATTAGTGGAAATCAGAGTAATTCTTTATGGGGACTTACTATGAAGGGAGAAGTGTACCTTTTTGAAAATGAATCATTTAAATGTCACCTTTTCGATAAGCCCATTGATAACTATTGTTTCGCTGATAACTCAAAAGGATTTTTGATCTCAGAGGATCAGTTGCTTCAATTCAGTAAATCCGGGATAAAAAAAATAATTGTCAATCCTGCCTTTAAACTTGTAAACAAAATGCAAATTTTGGCCGATGAAAGCCTATTAATGGCAGGAAAAAATGGATTGTTGCTGCGATACTTTAATGGCACACTTTTGAAGCAGGATCTTGTTTGTTCAGAGAGTCTGCTCGGAATAGCATCCAATGAAAAAGGAGAGATTTGGATTTGTGGTGAGAATGGAAGATTATTGTATCATGGTGATAAAAAGTTTCCGGCTTATATCGCAGACAACCAGGGCTTTTCGTCACAAAAATTAATCAACTATGGTATTAATACAGATGATGAATATGGAGTTGCCATTGCAGATTTCAATGGAGATGAAAAACCCGATATTTATGCCGTCCGTATCTATGAGCAGAACAAACTGTATATCAATAATATGAATTCTCCAAATTCATTTTCCCAGCAACCTGCATTTTTCGAGGAGGCACTCAAACGAAATGCAGATGGCAGCATAGAAACAAATCTTCAATCAGATTTTAGTGAGCTTAAACTTGGAATAAGTGCAGCAGACATCGATAATGATGGAGATGAGGATATTTACCTTTGTTACCTTAACAGCAACAATAAATTATTACTTAACCAGGGGAAAGGAATCTTCCGAAATGTTTCATCTCAAAAAAACAGGGCTTGCGAAAATATGATGCGTTCGAGTGCTGCGGCCTTTGCTGATGTCGATATAGATGGTGACCTTGACTTGTTCGTAACCAGTGAAGAAGGAACTAACCGTTTATTTGAAAATGACGGAACAGGTCATTTTCGTGATATAACTGCCTCTTCCGGCCTTACATCCACCGGTGGTGGTATGTGTGCATCATTCGCCGATGTAAACGGTGACGGGCTTCCTGACCTGTGTGTAACTTTCTGGAACCTGCCCAACAAACTATACATGAATAGAACCCGAAACGGGAAAATCCATTTTGAAGATGTTACGCAATTAACTGATATTAATAAGATTCCCGCGGCTAAAAGTAATGGGGTTGCTTTTGCCGATATTAATAATGACGGTTACCCTGATCTTTTTATTGCCAGCAGAAATGCGGAAAACAGACTCTATATGAATGATGGCAAGGGGAATTTCAGAGATAAGACTCATGAATATTTCAAAGCAGAAAACTGCATTAGTAATGGGATTGTATTTGCTGATTTTGATCTTGACGGATATCCTGATCTATATTTGACTAATGTCGGAGACAATGTTTTGTATAAGAATATGGACGGGAAGTACTTCAGGGAAGTCACGGCTGCTTTCGGTGCTGAACTTAGCGGTTATTCCACGGGTTGCGCGGTCGGTGATATTGATAATGATGGTGATCCTGATCTTTATGTAGCAAATTACATCAACGGAAACAGTAAACTCTTTCTGAATATAAATGAGAGAAAAAGTTATATTAAATTTAAACTTCATGGAGTACAATCCAATAAAGACGCCATTGGTGCAAAAATCTGGGTTTATAAGACGGGTAATCAAAAGAACGACAGGATGCTCGTGGGATACAGAGAAATTAACGGAGGAAGTGGATATGCCTCTGTATCCTCCAAAGAACAGATATTTGGATTAAATCATGAAACAGAATATGAGGCACTTATAAAATTCCCTTGTTCGTCTGACACAATCCGTTTGGAACACCTAAAAAGTGGATCAACATTGAATATAGCTGAGGCTGATATGATGACGGCCTATTACTTTGGGTTCATCAGCTTTATTGTTCGTTTTTTCAAAAACAGCGAGAATCAACCTGAAATTATCAAATATCTGGGCATTATTCTTATGTTGATTGCATTTAATTTCAAACATGGTAAATCCAATCGGTCGATAGATTCGCTGAGGCTGGTGTTTGCCATTTCAATTTTTCCGGTTTTTATTGTAACAAACAACATCTACCTTTACAGATGGCCTTCCTTCACATTTTTTGCAGCACCTTTGATTGCAGTCGGTTTGCTTGCAATTTTTTACATGTACATTGAACGGATACTACTTGTGCGTCAAGGGCAAAAGGAAAGGCAGGATTTACGGGAGAAACTGTCACGCGACCTGCATGATGACCTTGCCTCAACACTAGGCAGTGTTTCAATTTATGCTGAGACTCTTAAGCAAATGGATCATTCAGCATCACCCGAATACAATAAATTATCAGCTAAAATAGCATTATTAACTCAGACGGCCCTTCAGTCGATTTCAGATATCATCTGGATGACTTCGCCCCGTAACGATTCACTTCAAAGCCTGATATCAAAAATCAACGGCTATCTTTATGAGCTTCTTTCTGATAACAATATAGGGATTTTGTCGAATATTGAGGTCAGCGATGAGCCTGTGATCCTGCACGAAAAAATACGAAATAATCTATTTCTCATCAGTAAGGAAGCACTTCATAACATTATCAGACATGCCAGGGCCTCACAGGTTATTTTCAGTGCGTTCATAAAGGACAACCAATGCACGATTATTATTCAGGATAATGGGGTCGGATTTTTGAATTCAGAACAAAAGAACAAGAAATCACAGGGGAATGGACTGTTAAATATGAGACGGAGATCGCAGGAGTCTGGAATTGAATTTTTAATTTCCACACCGGCCCAAGGTGGAACTGTAATTAAAATGCAGTTTAAAATATGACCTTTTAGGGCCATACATTTAATTCTTATCGTTTTTACATTTACAAAAAATCAGGATATGGCTATAACAATAGGAATAGTGGAGGATCATACTGAGTTCAGACAGAGTCTTATCTATTTGATCGCATCCTTTTCGGATTACCAACTTGCCTGGTCGTATCCATCTGTAGAAGAAGCCCTGGAGCATTTTCAACAAACTGATATCATCCTTCTCGATATCAATCTGCCCGGCATCTCCGGTTTAGATGCAATTCCGGTGATTAAAAGAAGATTTCCGGAACAGAAAATTATTATGCTTACAATCCTGGAAGATGATCATCACATCTTTGAAGCACTTCGAAATGGGGCTGACGGCTATATTCTAAAAAAAACTACACCGGTAAAGATTTTGGATGCAATTCAGCAGGTTTATGAGGGAGGTGCTGCCTTAACACCCATGGTTGCAAGGCAGATAATGGCCTTTTTTAAACCCCAAAAAACACAGTTTCACGAGAGTTCTTCCCTGACGGCCAGGGAAAAGGAGATCCTTTCGCTAATCATTCTTGGACTAACAAACGAAATAATTGGTGAAAAACTTTTCATCAGCGTTCAGACCGTGCGTAATCATATCAAAAACATTTATGACAAGCTACAGGTACACTCCAGAGCCCAGGTAGTCGCAAAAGCAATGAGAGACAGACTCGTTTAAATCTTAAAATGACCCGTTCGGGCTATTGCAAATAGATTTTCTTTCCGACAAATTTGTATAAATATTATAAACCTTAAATCTCTTTGTCATGAAAAGCAAATCACTCCTATTACTAGCTTTATGTCTGTTTTTTGCAGGTTGTGATAAAATCAAAGATGCTACTGCAATAACAATCCCTACTCATCTGCAACTAAGTATTCCTGTTTCTGCTACTACAGTAAGTATGAAATCTGCAGAGGTTACCGGTGCCGTAACTGCTGCCTCATTTAGTACTACACAGGATCTTAATCTGGCTTCCAATGCAGATATTTCTGCATACCTGTCAAAAATAAATGAGATTAACATGAATTCTGTTGTGGTTACAATATCCGGATTAAGTGCCGGCCAGACTATCAATACGATTTCACTGAGTGCTGCAGGTATCGGCGTTATATTTACCCAGACAAATATTACAATGGCCAATAGTTCATTTACTCCAAATGTCACCACGGCTATTCTTAGTCAGTTGGGCAGTAAACTTAAGGCAGACAAGAAACTTAGTTTCACTGTATCAGGAACTACAAGCGGACCAATGACCTTCACTGTCGGACTGGATGTCGATACAAAGTTCGTTGTAAATACAATCTGAAATATTTGAATATCGTTAGCTGAACGCCTGAGAATTCAGGCGTTTTTTTATGCAAATAATTTTTATATATTTGATTTACAATATCATACAATTTTTTTCAAAATAGACAACGATTAAATAAACTCCTTAATATATTACAGAAATTAAGTATGCATGCACAACTGTAATGCAAATATGAGTATTAATATCAGATCAAATAATCCACTTTTTAAATAAAATGACCTAAACGGGCTATTGTTACATGAATCTACAAAGCCGAATTTTGTAATGTTTACATATATTAATTCACTAATAATTAAGCCATGAAAAAATCCATTGTGTTTTTTTTGAGCATTACATTAATTGCATTGTCAATCTCATGTGATTTATTGAAAAAAGATGACCCTGCAGCTTTAGGGGGCAGTCAGTCACCAATGGGTATGGTTGGGGCAACATCCTCTTCAAGTTCATCCCCCATTGCCGGAACAAGTAATATCTCTGCTTCAGTAACCGCACTAAATGGGACGACTTCAACGATTACAGCTCAGGCTACTGTCACTAATTCATTGTTGAAAAGCCTTTTAGCCAATTATCCGGGAACTACTGTTAACGGAAATACAGTTTCAATTTCCAATATGCAGATTGAGTCAACGACTACCGGGCTAAAATGTATCACCGGTCCGGGAGCCGGTATCATCGTCAAATATGAATCCAATGTTGGCGATACCTATCCCATCGGCTCAACAGGCGCAGTAAGGAGAGTTGTGAGTAAATCGACAACTGACGATTATCCATATGGAATGCTGCTTATCAAAACTATTCAGGTCGAATCTGTGCCAAACTATATGAAGAGCACAAACGCTGGTGTAACAAAGATTAAATACATTGCGAATCACAAATTTGGACTTGTAGGGGTAATGGTCTCATTCGACGACGGAACCAGTGTAACCTTTCCTGTATATTCCAGTACACAAAATCCATAACTAAACCGTAATAGTGCAGAAAGTCCTTTTATCATATAGCTGGAAAATCCGGGGTTGGCTGCTTACCAGCCTCGGATTAGTATTGGCAGCCTGTTATCTTTTTTTTGACCTCAGGTTTACTCTACCGGTCTTTGCAATCTCTTCATCTTATATGGAGACTAAATTCTTTACTGTTTTTAGGACCAATTTTGCAGATGAGCTGATCCTGATATTACTTTTGTCGGGTTTGGGACTTGTTATCTTTTCCCATGAAAAAAATGAATGCAGAAAGGCCGGATTATTTCGTTACAAGGCACTTGTCTGGGCCTTTGGAATAAGCCTCGTCATTAATCTGCTATCCATCCTTTTCATCTATGGGGCTGTCTACATTGGGTCCCTTGTTATTAACCTTTTCTCTGTTCAACTTATTTATCTGTATTTTTTTTACAGATTGAAGCGGAAGGAGCAAAAGCGAATTAAAATGATTAAAAATCAAAATGAAGTCGTAATTTATACTTCTTGCATATAAGGTGGGTAATTGAATGAAAAGCAGATAAATTCGGTCCAGGCCGGGACGGCGATTCTTATTTTATCTTTTTTCTACCCGTATTTTGTTCCTGTCGGAACATTGTTTTTTACTGAAAAAAACCTTATTTTTCTCTGCTACTTCTTTCGTTTTATACCCTTTTTTGGAAAACTTAATTATAATATCCTTACATTTTGGCACACAGCCTCCAAAATCATTACAGACTTCAAATTAGATTTTTTAAAACATCCTGGGAATACCAAGTTGTGCTTTTCCGGAAGAATGATATTTAACATTCTCATTCGCCAACGGATTCTCGCTCAAGACCGACCAGGACCCGGTATCCAGTCCCCTGGGAAGTAAGAGTATCTTCTCCTCTGGTTTTGTATAAATTACCGTTACTTTATCATTTAATACCCGTTTGCTGTGATGCCGGTCTGATTGAATAATTGATATATCCCATGGCAATTCAATTTTGCAGGGGTTCCCATAAAGGCTTCTGATCGCTATCCATGGTATTTTACCCGATTTTATTTCAGAAGAAACGACAAATCCGCCCTGAGCATGAAGCGTAAAACGGGCGTTCATTGAACCGGCAAATGCAGGAAATAACCTGATGGTCCCGTCATAACTTTGAAGCAATGACTCATTCATCGCAGTTGAAAGTACAGACATAGACTCCATGGACATATGCCGGAATGGCCAGGCTGGCAAAGGGACTTTTTCCCCATCGGAGGAGCCGATAACATTAACAAGGTTTGTTTTAAAATATGACGTGCCAAGGGCATCTTCCGCTACCTCTGAACTGATATGACCCCATCCATTAACAAAAAACTGCCACCTTGCAGGAAATTGCGCCAGATCAATGGCAAGCTCACGACCAAGACCCAGCCTGGCCATGACTACTGAAACAGGATCCCAACCCATACAATCAGTACCATAAAGCAGTGTCGTAGTCTTCATAATATCAAAAAGAGGCTGATCTTTTTGAGCTAGTCCTACCAAACCTGATGGAAAAACAGGTGATCGGGGAACCGCTGGAAATATGCCATCCACAACCCTAAACTCACTCTTTTTAGTTGGTGGAATATCACCCGACGACAAAAAAGAATACTCGGGATCACCTGTATTATACCAGCTTGTCAGCCATTTCTTTTCCTTTATTCCCCATCCGGCAGCTACAATCTCATTGCCGAAGGCCGGAGTCCCTGAATAAATTCCCTTATTTATCATAGGTCCGTCATCACTCTGCACTATTGAACTTTTATCTGCCTTTATTACGGGTATAGGTGCTAATTGCCCAAGAATCTCCTTCCATTTCTGAGACTCCGTGACATCCATATCCGCTGCTTTCAATGCTTGGAGGACAGTTGAGAACAGGGTTCTCGCATATACAAGTTCTGTGAGTCCGTCATGGAGGAGAATGTTTCCTTCATAACCATTACCCTCCCTTGCATGATATAAACCATCGTTTTCCCTGACGAGCAAAGATTCGAAGAAACGTGCTGCCTCAAGTAAAAATGGGACCGCCCTCTCCTTTAGAAATATTTTGTCCGAAGTAAACTGATATTGTCTCCAGAACTCAAGGGCAATTTCAGCAACCGGGGTATGATTATCTTTTACATTCGAATCGATCCTGTTATAACCATTTCGATTCGTTACATCCGAAATAAATGCTCCATTCGATTTATAGAATTCGGTTGCATCTTTCTTTGCAAAACGAAGTGAGTTAAATCGAAAATCAAGGTACGGAGCAACCAGATCGGAATATCCGGCAGCATTCAATGGCCAGTATATTTGTTGCTGGTTCCAGTGAAAATAAAAGTTCCATTGCTGCACATCATGATTCCAGCTCCATAATCCGTTATTAAACCGGCCGGGGTATTTTCCACCCTGCGAGGCATTTGCATAGTACATCGTTAGAACCCACAGGTTGTTCAAGTAGTCATCGCCATAATCCATAAAAGACCTGCTCCAGATTGATTTCCAGTATTCAGTGTTTGACTTTTTAAACGCTTCAATCCCGGTTCCTTTCGCAGATGCGAATTCGCTATTTAATTCAGCTACAGAATCATTATCCTTTGGCGAACTAGCACCAAAGGTAAGTATTGCATTCTTTTCCTTTTTCCCGGTAAGTTGTATTGTAGCACATCTGGAATGATTGCGAATACAGTTAACCTTTAATCCGTTACTCAGAATCACCTCAGCACCGACCGCAAAGGTACCCCCAGACAATTTCTGGGTTACATATACACCTCTTTCACCGGCACCTGCCTCAGTACCGGACAAACCAATCAGGGCATCCCTTCTCATGCGTGTATACCACATTGAAAATGTACGTGACCCAAATCGTTCAACTGAGATTTCCAATGGAACATCTTCCAGAAATGCAGTCCCTAAATCACAGAAAAGCAATCCTGACTGATGATCTATAAATGCCTTAAGATCGAGGTTGCCAAATGGACTTGAGCCTGTCAGGCTCAGTGAGGCATCGGCAAGATTAAGCTTTGCCTTGAAATCAGATAGGTACAAGGCACTAAAAACCGGCAATTTGAAATTTATCTCAATCCGGCATGCCTGACGCTGAGTGGTATAGTAATCGTATTTTTCATTCCATGTCTCCGGTTTTTCTGACCTGGAATCGTCCCATAAGTCACATTTATTGAGCACTATAATGATTTTCGAATCCTCACACCATACCAATGCTGCAACATCTCCGTTCCCCAGTGCAATTCCCTGCATAGGGTCAATTGGCGGACTCTTGTAAACCAGATCGTATTGGGAGATGCGTCCAGGCCAGGAAATATTCCAGGAGCCTGTCCGGGGATTAAAAGCTGAGATAATTGCTGTGGAGGTATCGCGTCCGCATTTTTCTGTTCCTTTTGATGAAGCATGAACTGGTAATATAATCAAATGAGAAATCGCTAAAATTGATAATGCGCGGAAAATAGCTATCATGTTTAAAAATATAATTTTGCAGTTCAATAATTATTTTGCCATCATCCTTCAACCGATGGACGTAAACACCAAATATCCCCAAAATTGGAAGCTAAATTAGTCCTTTTGGTGAATTTTTTTGACTTGGTCAGTCAATTGACGGATGGTGGCATTTTTCATTCTGAATTTCTGATCACTTTACGAAGTATCAAATCGGCTTATGACAGCTTAAAGGGCGTATTACCAATAGTTTTGGTAATTGTTGCTATCTTTGCAAAAAATTCAGGAAAATCAGTAGAACAATGGCACATAAATCAGGGTTTGTCAATATTATAGGAAATCCAAATGTTGGCAAATCAACGTTGATGAATGCAATGGTTGGTGAGAAACTTTCGATCATCACCTCAAAAATGCAAACAACCCGTCACCGTATTAAGGGAATCGTGAATGGCGAAGACTTTCAGATCGTTTATTCCGACACCCCTGGAATCTTAAAACCTCTGTATAAACTTCAGGAATCAATGCTGGGTTTTGTCAATACTGCCCTGGTGGATGCTGATATATTGTTGTATGTTACTGACGTAATTGAAGATTTTTCTAAAAATGCCGATTATCTTGAGAAGATAAAATCTGCAGAAGTTCCTGTTTTAGTCCTTATCAACAAGATAGACCTGACGGATCAGCCTAAGCTAATTTCGTTGGTTGAACTTTGGAGAAATCTGCTTCCAAAGGCTGAGGTGATGCCTATCTCTGCAAAGGAAAAATTTAATCTGGACTATGTATTCAAACGTATACTTGCCAATCTTCCCGAAGGCTCTCCATTTTTCCCTAAAGATGAATTAACAGACCGGAACGAGCGGTTCTTTGCCCAGGAGATTATTCGTGAAAAAATCCTACTTTTTTATGATAAGGAGATCCCCTATTCGGTTGAAATAGAGATAGAAGAATTTAAAGATGAACCCAAGATCCTTAAAATCATGGCGGTGATCAATGTGGCGCGGGATACTCAAAAAGGGATTATTATAGGACATCAGGGCAAAGCATTGAAAAAGGTAGGTACCGAAGCCCGTCTGGATATGGAGGAGTTTTTTGCGAAAAAAGTATTTTTACAAATGTATGTTAAAGTAGCTAAAGACTGGCGAGATAAAGAGAGCCAGCTTCGTAATTTCGGCTACGAGATTCAATAATAGTAAATCGAATAATGAGCAATATAGTAGCAATAGTAGGAAGGCCCAATGTTGGGAAATCTACTTTTTTTAATCGTTTAACCGAATCACGCGCAGCGATTGTGGATGATATGCCCGGTGTGACACGCGATAGGAATTATGGAAAATCGCTTTGGAACGGTGTCGAATTTTCTATAATCGATACGGGAGGTTATGTTTCGGGATCGGATGATATTTTTGAGGAGGAGATTCGCCGTCAGGCAAATCTGGCAATTCAGGAATCTGATGTAATTGTTTTCCTTGTGGATGTAGAAAGTGGTCTGACGGAGTTGGATATTGCCGTTTATGATTTGCTCCGCCGGAATGACAAACCGGTAATAACCGCTGTCAATAAGGTTGATAACCATCAGAGAAGCCTTGATGCAAATGAATTTTATGCGCTCGGTATAGATAAGCTGTTCTGTGTTTCGTCTGTCAATGGCTCTGGCACTGGTGATCTGTTGGACGAGATTGTAGACTTGCTCCCTAAAAATGTCGAGGTCGTGGTGGACGAAAAAATTCCAAGAATTGCTGTTGTCGGGAGACCTAATGTGGGAAAGTCGTCAATAATCAACACTCTGGTTGGCGAGGACAGACATATAGTAACCGATGTGGCAGGTACCACGCGTGACGCAGTGGCACAGAACTATAATAAATTTGGTCATAACTTTATTCTTGTCGATACTGCTGGTTTACGTAAGAAGACAAAAGTTGCAGAGGATGTTGAGTTTTATTCGGTGATGCGTTCAGTACGGACTATTGAAGATGCTGATGTATGTGTTCTTGTTCTGGATGCGACAAGAGGTGTTGAAGGCCAGGACGTCAGTATATTCCATCTGATCCACCGCAACAAAAAGGGTATTGTTGTTGTCGTCAATAAATGGGACCTGATCGAGAAGGATAACCATACAATGAAAAAGTTCGAAGACGATATCCTCGAAAAATTTGCTCCTGTAGTGGATATTCCAATAGTGTTTACTTCAGCCTTAACCAAACAAAGGATCCTGAAAATTCTTGAAGAGGCGATGATGGTTTTTGAAAACAGAAACCGGCATATTGCAACCTCAAAATTAAATGAGTTGTTACTCGAATTAATAGAAGCTTATCCACCCCCAGCCTATAAAGGGAAATATATTAAGATTAAGTATATCACTCAGTTACCCACCAAAATTCCCAGTTTTGCATTTTTCTGCAATCTTCCGCAGTACATAAAGGATCCCTACAAACGGTACCTTGAAAACAAGATCCGCAGCAATTTTAATTTTAAAGGAATTCCCATTCAGTTGTATTTCAGACAGAAATAGGGATTTGGGACGACTTCTATGGCTGGACAATGGAATGACGGACGACGGAACGACTTTACGAAGGGGAGACTGGGCGACTTTATGATGGGGTGACTTTACGAAGAAGGGGCAACAACGAAGGGGAGACGACTTAACGACGGGGCGCTGGGGCC
>CAINLJ010000084.1 GCA_903850335.1 uncultured Bacteroidia bacterium
CTATAATATGATATTCCGGTACGCTGTACCTTTGGTGCATAGCCCATCGTGTATTCTACAAATATAATCAGTGATCCGCACCTCTGTCTCTTTGGTAACAAAACTTCTGCAAATCGCTGTTTATGAAATAAAAATTCAATTTTATACCTTTCCCCACAACTTTTTCATCTGATCCAAAAACAGGATCTTTTAAACTGGATTCTGGCACCTTTGGGTGTAGTGGTTCAATTGCTTGCCCTCTCGTATCTCCTTCATAATAAGGCCACACATAGTCTTCATTACTTACAATTACTTCATTTAACGGAGGGACGGAATGGGCAGTTCTAATTCCTCTGATTAATGATCCCGGACTTTGAGGATAAACATAACACAACCCATGCTCAAGAAAATCAATCAAAGCCAAAGTCATTAGCCTCTTCTTGTCCGGCGTGATCAGATGCGCAATAACAGACCTGTTTAAGCTTTCACTAACTTCACTACCACTAATTCGCAATTCGCGAATTGCGAATTATCTTATGTTGAATTTCAGAATTGATTTTATTATCAAAAAAAGATTAATAAGGTTGGGAATGGTGGTTACTTTTAGCTATGAAGGTTAAAATGAAGAAAAATAAGGTTTAAAAGCAGATGGACATATTTTCAATTCCTTTGTTTTATATAAAAAAATGAATTAAATCGTATATTAGCTCTGCGCACCCCGGCGTATTCTCTGCGTTGCGGTAAAACATTTTTGATAATGCTGATCAACTACCATGGCAAATAATAAAAAATTCATCTGCTCCCCGCTGAAGGAACAGATTTGCCCGGATTGCTACCCCAGGACTTGTTTGGTCTTGGTCCCATCTGAAGATTAAGATCACCTCCATTTGTAAGATCTGCATGAGTAAACCAGGGAACTGTAAGTGGTTTACCATTTAAAAAAGCCGACTGGATATACTTATTCTTTGCTGACACATCCTTTGCCTGAATAGTAAATATCTTTCCATTGCCCACTTCAATGATAGTTTTCTCAAACAGCGGACTGCCAATATCATAAACCGGCCGGCCCGGAGCAACCGGATAAAAACCCATTGCACTAAAGACATACCAGGATGATAACTCCCCTTCATCCTCGTCACCACAAATTCCCAGCGGACCATCGTTGTACCAAATTTTCATGATGTCGCGAACACGTCGTTGTGTTTTCCATGGCTGACCTGCATAATTGTATAAATATGAAATATGAAACCCGGGTTGATTGCCATGATTGTATTGTCCGATCAGTCCAGTTCCATCAGGAAACTTATTTAAAAATTCAAATTTGAGTCCTTTTCCTCCAAACTGCTCCTGGAAGAGACCGTCAAGCTTCTTAACAAACTTTTCGTTCCCACCCATAAGTTTGATCAATCCGGGGATATCGTGCTGAACCTGGAATGTGTATGTCCATGCATTGGTTTCGGTGTAGTAGTCACGACCTCCCTGTCCGCCGCTCCAGATTGGATCCAATTGTTTTTCGTTAAATACCCAGTTGCCATCTGCTGATTTAGGCGCCATAAATCCAATCCGTGAGTCAAAAAGATTTTGATAATTCAGGGAACGTTTCATGAAAAAATCATAATCCTCTTTCTTATTGAGAGTCTTGGCCATTTGGGCAAGGCACCAGTCGTCATAGCTGGTTTCGAGTGTCACGGCTACTGCTTGTCTTTTCTCGAAGCCGTGTACCCTTTTGACCCATTCTTTTTCTCCCGTTTTGAGTGCAGGAAAGAATCCTTTACTTTGATATATGCTGTCAAGTTCTGTCAACGGTCCGTTTACCCAAGGTAACATTGTTGCCTGAAGTGCATTTTTCTTCATCCCTTCATAAGCCCTCTCAGCATCAAAATCCCGGAACCCTTTAAACCACGCATCAGTAATTGTTGCAATCTCATGCCTTGCGGTCATTACACGCAGATCAAGTGCAGCATCACCCAGCCATCCGCGTTGTTCATACATCCTGATATATGAGCGAACCAGATCGTTTTGCTTCTCCGGTTCGAGGATGACCCCTAGTGGGAAAAGTGACCTGAATGATCCCCAACTCTCACCCATCTGATAGAAATCATGTCCGTCGGTTGGATGAACAGAATTATCCAGACTGCTGAAATACCTGCCATATTCGGAAATATTGGTTGTTTTGCGTCCATAAACACGATACATTGCAGTGTAAAATGCGGCTCGCTGACTTTCAGATCCTCCTTCAATCTTAATTTTACTTAGTTGATCGTTCCAGATTTTCCGACCGCTATTTTTCACCCTGTCAAAGTTCCAGTCGGGAATTTCGATATCTAAGTTTTTGGCAGCCTGGTCATAGCTGATATAGGAATATCCTACTTTCACAAGGATCGGATCATTTTTTGCTGTTGACCAGGAGGCGTAAATAGCTACATTATTCCCTGATTTCTCCTTTTCGCCAGGAGTAATTTCGTTATTTTTTATGCTTCCGAAAGTCCGGATTGGCTTACTGAATTCCGCGTGAAAATACATTCTTCGCTCAGGAAGTGCTCCCTTTGCGTAAGTATGAAAACCCACCACACAATTTTCGTTTACAATCTTCAGCTCTGCCTTATTAACAAGGCTTAAGTAAAGGTTTGAATTTGAACCTTCGGGATATGTAAAACGGTAAATTGAGGAATGTTCAGTTGTAGTATATTCAGCATTAATGTTATAATCTTCGAGTAGAACTGAATAGTAATAAGGTGTTGCATGTTCCTGATCATGATCAAACCAGGATGCATTTTCCCCGGGAGTAGCTTTAATACTGCCGGATGCAGCCATTATCGAAAAAGCCGGTACTCCTGTAGAGAAATCATTTCCCATCGAAATTGTCGAAAATGAATAAATCCTATCTGCCAGATAAACATCCCTGATCCCTGGAGTCATAGTTGGGATTACCCGGATCATTGCGCGGGGAAGTTGTACATCCGGCGTGGTCGCAGTTAGCAAATGTCCTATTGACCCAATATTCGGATTGACATAATCCACGGGATCCTGGCCATAAAGAGATCCTGAATTGACTAAAATTAAGAAAACACCAAGAATTAACCCACTTGAAAATCGTTTGAGAATTGTCATCTTTTTTCTTTAAAATTTTAATTCTTCAACAAAAAATCACCTTTTATACCCCAAAAAGAGTAATAGCAAATATAAACATAGGCAATTAGCGGGACGATCATCGCACTAGCCATGCTATGAGCAGCTTCGGCAATATAGCCCATCAGCGGAGTACAAATGGCACCTCCAATTATCGCCATAACGAGTATAGAACCACCTATTTTCGTATTCACACCAAGACCTTTGATCCCGGTTGCAAAGATAGTCGGGTACATAAGCGACATGAAAAAACTTGTGAAGAAGATTGCCCACATCCCAATCCACCCGGGAAAGACCATACTGAATCCGACAAGTACAATATTGATTGTGCTATAGCTACCCATCAGGAAATTTGGTTTAATATGATGCATCAGCCAGGTTGCTGAAAACCGGCCTAATCCAAAGGCCACTAATGTTCCGGTTAAGAAATATCCGGCCACCTTTTCAGGCTGACCCGTATAATCCTGAACATAAGGAATAAAATAGCTCCAGGTACCTACCTGTGCCCCGACATAGAAAAACTGTGCCAGTACACCCTTCCAGAAATGGGGGAAATGCAAAAGATCACTAAATCTCCCTTTCGATTCCGTAGATTCACTCTTCTCAATTTCAAATTTTGGAA
>CAINLJ010000085.1 GCA_903850335.1 uncultured Bacteroidia bacterium
GTATTCATTTTCTTCAAAAGCGAAATACATGTTCTGTATATCAACAATATGCTGTGGAGTTAATTCAACTTTCTTGTCACCGAGCCCTTTTATCATTTTCTTATAATAAATATCCGAAGAAGCGTTGATCAATTGCACTTTTCCTTTTCGTTTTTTCTCCTTTACATTGCTGATAATCCAAACAAAAGTTGCGATACCTGTATTATAAAATATGTCGTTTGGCAATTGAATAATGCATTCCAATAAATCGTTTTCTAAAATGTATTGCCGAATGCCGCTTTCGCCGCTTCCGGCATCCCCCGTGAAAAGGGCTGAGCCATTTTGAACGGATGCTATGCGACTGCCTCCATCTATGGGAGCTTTCATTTTCGAAAGCATGTGGAGCATAAACATGAGTTGTCCGTCGTTGCTGCGCGAGGTAAGGCCGCTTACTTCCGGTTCTCCTTTAAAGTTTTTAATAGGCAGGTTAAACCGTTCGTCAACGATAGAGATCGCTTTGCCCGAACCTACATTCAAATTATCCATGTCTTGTTTCCAGCTTACGCCATAAGGTGGGTTGGTAAGCATGAAATTAAACTTCAGATTAGGATCGAAACCGTATTCACTAAGGGTGGAACCAAACTTAATTTTGTCAGGGTCTTCGCCTTTCAACAACATGTCCGATTTGCAAATGGCATACATCTCTCCGGTATTCTCCTGTCCGTAGAGATGAAAGGTCGCATTTGATTTTATTTCGCCGTCGGGATCGGTGGCATATTTTTTCGATTGTGTTAACATTGCACCTGAACCTGCACACGGGTCGTATACCAAATAAGTTCCTTGTTGTATTTTGTCTTTAACCGGAAGGTAAACCAAATGTGTCATTAATTCAATGATCTCACGAGGTGTAAAATGTCGACCAGCAGCAGCATTTGTTTTTTCATTGAATCGCCGAAGTAAGTCTTCAAACATATACCCCATGGCCATGGGGGATATCTTATCGGGGCTCAATTCAACCTTGGGATTGCAGAACTTTTCGATCAATGAAAAGGTAATTCCTGTTTCCTCGAAGCGTTCCAATTGATTCCGAAACTTGAACTTGTTGATTATGTCCTGTACATTTTCTGAAAAGCCGTTGAGATAATCCAGCAGATTGATGTTGATATTCTTCGGATCGGCCAACAACTTTTTCATTGTAAACTTAGAGGTGTTATAAAACGCCAAACCAGTACCATGCTGCTCACTGGTAAGCAAGCCTGAAAGGTTATCTATCTTGCTTTTATATTCCTCATAAGTCGCGAATACTTTCTCTTTGGTTGGTTCAAGGGCAAGGTCTAACCGCCGTAAAACAGTCATAGGAAGAATCACATCCTGATACTGATTTTCAAGGTATTGGTTGATTAATACATCATCGGCGACCATCCAGATGAAGTTTATAATAGGTTGTAGAGATTGGGTATCTAAGTTCATATATCTGAAAGTCTTTGACCAAAGTTCTTAATTAAAGCAAATATAATAAAATTGAGAGCAGTGTCAATCTTCTATTCTTGACTGGTAAACCTGAATCCGTTAAGCCGGATTAAAATTATTATCAAGTTTAATAGCCTGCTTAATCACTTCTGCATCCTTTATTTTATCAAATCCGCATATTGTTGTCATAACTTCCTGAATCCCTTTGGCATAAATCGCTGCAAACTCCCTATCTGCAGGAAAAATATTCCCTGATTCATCCGGTGCCCTGAAGTGAAACCCGGCTACCAATCCAAACAATATCAAATCATATGGAAGATTAACCTCAATTGCCAGATGTACCGCCCCCGCAAGCCGGTCTTCAGCACTTAGTTTACGATTGAGGTCACAGCCTACTCTAAAAATTGTGTCACCTAATGCCTTGTTTTGAAACCGCCTGATCAGGTCATCGGTGTGATCGGTTAGTCCTTCGAGTGTAAATTCACCAGGATATTTAGTGAGTAAAATATTTGCTGCCTGTAACATCGTTTGGCGAACCCGAATCCTGATTGTATCATCTGAGAGGATCTCCCAAAGATAAGTTGCCTGTGGATTGTAAAGGAACCCGAGATAGGCGGTTGTGGCATGACCAAGGTTATGGATGAATAGTTTTCTGTCAACCCAGGCTTTCATATTATCCTTTGGAGCCAGACCCTCAATCTGAGGGATAGGATTTTTGAAGGCTTTTTTGTCAAGAATCAACGTGTTGTATGGTTCAGCAAAAACCTGAAGAATATCTGCTTCCATCTCTTTTCTAAGCATTATTGGCACCATTTTCCCGATGCTGGTCTCGATCAGACCCACTCTTTCATGGAGCGGATATCCTTGTGGCAGAAGCTTTTTCAGTTCAGAATCCATATACTCAGCGGCGTTTCTGAGATTCTCGGCGATAATAATGTCCAAAGGTGCTGCTCCTTCCTGGTTATACCTGTTTTCCAAGCCTCTAGCTATTAAGGGGATAATTGCTTTTAATCCATTTAATCCGACAGATACTGCCAGAATCTGTGCGGAGGCAATTTCTCTGATTACCTGTTGTTCATCGCCACCAAATACTCCCCTTACATTATTTACCTGAATAATGGATTCGGTTTCAGACTTTACCACAACGTTATAGGAGTGCCTAAGATTGAGTTCATCAATAACAGGTTTAAAAACATCAATAAAAACAACTTCGTATCCACCTCTGGCAAAAAGTTGACCAATAAATGAGCGTCCAATCTTTCCCGCACCAAAAAGAACAAGTTTAGGTTGAATATCTTTAATCACTTTGTCGAAATTTGTTGAATATAATTCTTCTTAAAACCTTCGAGAATTTTTAGTTTTTCGCCAGGTTGATTTTCAATGTATGTTCCTCCTACATAATAACATGTAAATGCGCCGGATGCCACGCCCCAGGCAATTGCCTCGGTTAGACTTAGTTTTCCTATTGATGTATTTGCTATTTGCATCGCAAGTGAGGCAATAATCCCTCCTGCAAAATTGTCTCCGCATCCGGTTGTATCACCCTTTAAGAAAGGATCAAGATCAAAATCCAGGTTAACTTTTTTCGAAACCGGGAGTAATTGGATATCGGCTTTTTCGAACAATTTTCCATTTGAGAAGATATAAAAATTTTGTGCGCCATTTGTGATTATCAATGTTGCTACATTAAGATTAACAAAGTGTTGTGCAGCTTCTTCTATTGTTTTTTCACCACTTATTTTTAGTGATTCCTCACAATCCATGATCAGAATATCTATTAAACTATAATCTTCTGCCTCGTCAACCAGAGGCCATGGCTGACCCGGATTTTTTTTCTCATTTCGAAAATCAAACACAGTGTTAACTACTGTAAGACAACCTTTCTCCCTGGCCCTGGACAATAATACAGTAAGATTATCATGAATGTATGGAACTAAGGCGGTACCGCCAAAACATACGATGTCTGCGTCAAAGAAATCATCGCCCAGTAGATCGGGGGTATAATCCCAAGCAGCACCTATGTTGTTAATGAAAGTCCGTTCACCGTGATTATTATCATAAGTCGGGTCAGACAGCACATCTGTAAAAGGAGTTCTCCTATCAGAAATGCGCCAGTAATGCCTGATATTCAGCGGTGTTTTGAAAACCAGCTGTTCAATAAAATCAGCTGTATCATCTTTGCCGGTTCCTCCATAAAACCGAACCTCAAAATTGTCCTCAGGAAGGAGTTGAGAAACATTAATTAAAGATACAAGTCCGGGTCCTCCAATGTTAACCGCCTCCGGAGATTTGCCATCAGTAAGTTCCTGACTAATTATTGAATAAGGGATACCCGTAAATTTTTCAAGTTCTTCAGTAAAAACAAGTCTTCCGGGTGCAAGTCCACCATCTCCCGGCTGGTGTGAAATGTATTTTTCGAACACTGGAGAATTAAAATGTACTCCTGTAAACAAGTAATCAGCAAGTGCACAACCTGTCCCTGCAACACTAATTTTTCTGCCCATCTCCTACAGAAATTTTTGGTAATCGGATGCCAGCAAATGTATCGGCAGCTCGTCCTCCTCAACCACAGGAAATCTGCCGATTGTTTCGTGGAATCGATTATCTGCAGAATCATCATTGACACTACTTACTTCTCCGACAAGCACTTTACCTTTTCCTTGTTCACCATAGAACCGGTGATAAATACCTTGTTCAAGACATATACTCTCACCTGGAGTAAGAACGATTGAGTCGCCGGGTTGAAGGTTACGAACAATTCCATCCGTTTTAACACTAAAAGTAAGATCGGAAAGGTCCTCTTTTTTATCTGATTTGTATAATTCAATCACAAGATTTCCTCCTCCCCGGTTGATGATATCCTCCATCTTTGCCCAATGAAAGTGCATGGGTGTCTCCTGATTTTCCTCAACAATCATTATTTTTTCGGCATAGGGCTTTTTATCAACACGTAATTTCCCGTTACGGATAGTGAATAAAAACAAACCTCTGTTATAGAAATCCCCTGATCCGAAATCTGTTATATCCCATCCAAGCATGTTTTCGATAACCTCACTGGCATCTTCCTTATTCGATTTCCAATCGTCGACGCTCCAATATGCCCATGGTGGCAGAATAAATTGCTTTTGGGCCATAAATGCCTTCGCATCCAGCAGGATTTTGTTTATTTCGCTGCGTTTCATTTAGTTGTTATTTTATGATTTTAGAATTATTTTCAGTATTTAAAGATTTAGATTCTCTTTGATTGAGGTAAAGTTCATACATAATCAGGAAGAATCCGGTGGTTACAGAAATATCGGCCATATTCACAATTCCAGTATGGAACAAGACAAAATCAAAGAACAGAAAGTCTGTCACAGAGCCAAATACTATTCTATCTAAAATATTTCCTAATCCGCCTCCAATCGCAATAGTCAACCCTATCAGTAGAATTTTAGACAAATTATCCTTTCTGATCAGATAATAGAGCGCATACCCGATTGCAATTAAGGGTAGCAGAATCATTAAAAATAAATAGAAGGGACGGGGAATTGAATCTCCAAGTCCTAAAAAAGCTCCTTTATTTTCAACCTTTGTAAGAATTAGATATTTACTAATAACGTTTATATGAGTATTGTAAGCTATATTTTTTCTAACAATATCCTTAGAAATCTGATCGCAACTGATATTCGCAATCAAAATACCTAATATAAATAATATCCTAATTACTCTTTTTGGTTCTTTTTTCATATTTTTTTTCTTTCAATTTTCCTTGTGGACTTAAAATAAAAAATCGCCACCAACGCAAGTAGTCTAAAAAAAGCACCAAATTATAAAGTATTTATTTTCTGTATTGTAGCATTGATCTCATCCAGGCTACCCAGAAGTTCGATAGTAATATCAAAATTCCTGGTTTCACCAGGTTCCAGGTACTCCTTTACATTCGCATTCCGGGGATCAATGCGCCCACCAACATAACAATTGCACGGCTCCATTCCCATCACATAATCACCTTCACCCATCTGTTTCCATTGTGCAAAATTGAAAAGCTCATTTTTACTGAAATGCAAAACTACTCCCGTCAAGAGTCTTTTGTTTATTAATGCAACACATGTATTTCCTTCATCGTCAGCATTCAAATCATGATAAAACACCTGTTCAGCATAATCAGGTGTCGGAGCCTGACATTCCCCCGATATTGCTGCACCATTAATGGCCTCCTGGTCTCTTGGAATGAGTTCAGCTGTAGGAGTAACAAGGATTGAATCGGCATCAAGCAGTGGATAACCCATGTTAAAATGAAACAAAAGGTTGATTTCCTCCCGTTTAAATCCCAAATTTTCGAGAGTATTTTGAAGTACTATTTTGTTTTCCCCGTATTTGGAGATAATTTTTCGGGATAATACAATATTCTCGCCAAAGAGCCTGGCTTCACGCATCTGTCCGCTTAAAGTCATTACAGGAATATCATCCACCCATGTGGTTGATGCGTTGACCTGTTCTCCCGGGGTATTCCCAATGCGTCCGTGAAGAGGAAAATACTCGCCGTTTTCTTCACAAGGCGACCCTACATTACGTAAGCCGCAGGTAGTTAAAAATCCCGCAAGGTAACTACGCAGAAATCCGATTCCATTTTCATCGTAATATTCAGGGGCAACAATTCCTGCCTTGGCAAAGTAACTGCAGTTGATTCCCCTGAAGGATAATCCTGCAATGTCCAGACAACGGTCGGCAAGTATTGTAAATTCGAGGCCCGAACCATTTTTCACGTCATAGGCACGTACTCCTTTTGCTTTCCCATCAACCAGCACATATTCCTTAATTCCGAACAGTTGACTGAAATCGCCAGCATACCTGAGCAACTCTCTTTTATTCAAATTCTTTTTAGTCATAGATTTTATTTCTTAATTCCAAGTGTAACTATTTCGTGTGGTTTTAATTTCAGGGTGATTAAATTTCCATGGACTTCAGGTGCCATTTCATTGGGCATAGGATATTCAATGATATTAAGCCTTTCTGCAGATTTGGCCGAAAATGGAAGCGTGACTGTCGCAGAAGTCATTTTCCCTTCAATTTCAACAAAACGAAGGACAAGTTCACTACCCTCTTCGGATTGTTTAGCACCCGTCATTTTTACGTTAGAAGGCGAGGCAGAAAAAAATGATGCCTCCTCAGGGCGGGTAGCGTGCTCTTTCGCAAGAGCCAGAGAAGGTGGTTCTGCAGCATAAACCGGAACGTTAAAATCATCTCCCTCCGCCCAGACATCACTTTTCCAGTCACCATTATGAGGATACAACGCATAACTGATGTTGAATTTACCCAGATTAGGATAGATGTCAGGATCGCCGGCTGATCTCATCAATGTGATCCTCAACTCCCCTTTCTCGAATGAATGACCATACCTGGTTTTATTAAGTAGCGCAATTCCACTGTTCCCATCATTTACATCGACCCATTTCTGAGCAGGTACTTCCTGACCATCATTAGCTTCGGATATAATGCCATAATCATTCCTGTGTTTAAGCGATTCTGCGATTGGTTTACCACCAATCAGCCCGTCAGCAGGTCTTTCAATGATATCAAACGGAGTCTGACAATAAAAACCGGAATTTTTAACTGCCAGCGGAAATACTGCCCGTAACATAGGTGAGTCTGTTGAATCAGATCCTGTTTCGAGCCAATGTATTTCCATATCGTAAGCGATTCGCGGATAGGAACGATAGATATACGCCCGTTCGACAAACCTCGATTTTCCCCAGGTTTTAACTGTTTCTATGCAGGCCCTGACTGGTCCGTTTTCAACTACTTTTACGCTTTTAACATTAGTAACATCCTCAATCTTTACATTTTTATTCAACACCCAGGATTTCATACCACCCTTTTTGTCTTCGAGAAACATTCGTAAGGTGTTCAGCTGACCTCCCTGTTTTACAAACTCCTTATTATTACGTTTATCAATCAGGCTTACAATACCTCCTGTTTTCAGGTCGACCTTGATTCTGAAAAAATCTGTATCAAAAGTTTGGTCCTTAAAAGAGATTGGTTCGTTATATTCGCCGGGTTTTGTCAAGTCGACATAAAAAGTTTTATAACCTCCTGCAGGAAGATCATCCACAATAAACTGTACTTTCGAGGTAAATCCAGGAGGTGTAACCTTAGCCCAGACAATCTGTGCCGGATAACTTTTACCTGATCCATCACGAACTAACACTGTAGGAACTTTCCCCTGACCATTATCTCTAGGATTGATATTCTTCGATCCGTAAAAATCACCCCAACTATTAACCTTTACTGTAACAGGCTCTGTATGAGAATATACACTTGCCTCGACAACAGTTCTTCTCGAATCAGGATGTTGATTATAAGCAACAACCGGCTGTCCCATACCTGTTTTAAATTTCACCTCGTCAGCCATTTTACGGAAGGCATTATCCCGCAAGTCAGTTGATTTTCGTAATACATCTGCATAGCGGGCAACGGCTTCTTTATTGGCTTCATTAATTGCAGAGCCGGGAAGAATGTCGTGAAACTGGTTAAAAGCCACTGTTGTCCAAAGGTCGCGAAGGTCATTGTCCGGGTATTTATCTCCATTTAGCCAGCGAAGAGTATTAAAAAATTCGCTGCTATAGAGCATATTCTCACAATTTCTGTTACCCTCTTTAATATCTGAGACATTTGAATAACAACCTTCGAAAATAAATTGCATTTCACCATGATGGGTCGGCCGTCCTTCCATTTCATGTGAAATTTTCTCAAAGAAATTACCTGCGGTTGTAAATTTTACTGCCGGGTAACCTGGTGTTTTATCCAGTTGGTGAACCATATCTATATTTGCCCTTGTCGGACCCCCACCATGATCTCCAACACCTGTAATCTGAAGTAACCGGTGTTTATCTGGGGTAATTTTTTTAAGCTCATCCTTTAAATCCATCTTAATATCACCGTTGTACCCATCATTAGCATAACAGAGGACTCTGGAATTATCGCTGCCCTCCCACCAGAATGAACCTTTAAATGGTTTAGTGCGATGGAAATAGAAATAATTACAACCTGCCTGTTTTAGTATCTGAGGCATTTGAGAAATATGACCAAAATTATCGGGTAGCCATCCCACATGGGCCATCCTGCCAAAACGATTCTGAAAATATCTTTGAGCCAGTAAGAATGACCGTCCGATAGCTTCGCCAGACGAAAGGTTTACATCACCTTCTGTCCACATACCCCCGCCCAGTTCCAACCTGCCAGCCATCACATATTTTTTTACGAGTTCAAATAATGGGGGATCAACCTTTTCGACAAAATTGTACACGGATGCCTGACTTTGAATCATTGCAAAATCAGGAAACTCATCCATGAAGGCAACCGTTTGTCTAAGGTTATCATTCGCCATCTTCATGGTTTCAGAATACGTCCATAACCAGTTCATATCCATGTGTGCATGGCCTACAACATGAATTGTATCTTTTGGTGCAGATTCTGCAGGTTTACCTTTCCCATTTGTTAAAAGCGGCAGACCCAGTGCCATCACAAATATGACCGTTATTTTCATCCGTAAAAGCTGGTTCATTGTCAGTTTAGTTATGTTTATTTTGATATCCTATTTAGAATTAAAGTCATTCACTGCATCGAACATTGCCACAATATTTTCGGGTGGAACATCCGGCATAATGTTATGAACAGTATTAAAAATGTATCCTCCACCCACAGAAAAAATCTCGAGATTACGTTTTACATGTTCCCTGACTTGTTGAGGCGTCGCGTTATTTAAAATACTCTTTGTGTCGCAACCACCTCCCCAGAAGACTATATCTTTACCAAATTCATTTTTTAGCCGGTCAGGTTCCATATTAACAGCATTGATCTGTACAGGGTTCAGTATCTCGAAGCCAGCCTCAATTAACTCAGGAATAAGCTCATAAACGCCACCGCAACAATGAAGCATAGTATGTGCTTCGGAGTTTTTCTTTACATAATCAGTTAGCATTTTGTGGCGTGGTTTGAAAAATTCCTGATACATTTCCACCGACATGAACGGACCGTTTGTCATCCCAAGATCATCACCAAACTTAATAATATCTACCAGATCACCAACTGCATCGATAGTTTTTTTGAGACCAGACATATGACTCTCCATTAAAGCATCGAGAAATGAGTGAACATTCAATGGGTCAGCCAATAAATCCATCAGGAAATTGTCCATTCTTCGGATAAAGGTTCCCCATTCGAAAAGGTTACATCCAATGCCCAAAAGCAATGCCTTGTCTGTGCTCTTTTTAAGATCGATTGTTTTCTCCCGGAGCATTTTCCAGAAATCTTTTTCATCAGACCAGTCCCATGGAGTAAATCCGACACCACCCCAGATTACACGCTTCATATCATAAGAAAGATTCTCATAATTATTTGGATAACCATTAAGATAGGGAAAAATGGTCTGATCGAAGAATGTAGCTCCCAGTGGCATCCTTCCAATAATTTCGCCACTTGAACCATAGATAATATTTGAATCATCCGGCAGTCGCTCTGCCTTCAGCCAATTGGGATAGAGAGCCTTATGTCCGGTTATAAGCTCCATCTCCTTCCAGTAATTTTCACCTGTGTTGAAGTGTCGGCCGATATCAATAACATCTACGTTGAAATGATCGAGCAATTCCATCTCAGGTTGGGCAACCTCCTGTATAACATCATATGCATGAGTTTTTAGGTGGGTCTTCCCTAAATATTTAATAAGATTCTGATAGGCAACCACAGAAATTCCTGAGCTTGGGGTTGCCCCCAGATCGATTGGAACTCTGTCGGGTTGCTTGTGGTTAATTGCAGCCAGGATACGTTCGCGTGAATTCATGTTCTTTTTGTGTGTTTATTATATCGTGAAATCCTTGATTTTAATATGTTTAGCCGTTAGGCTGAAGACTGGTCAGCTGTTCGGCTTTTAGGATGAAACGCAATTCAAAAATACCAAGAAGTTTATTTACAGAATCTTTCCTTAAAGCCTAATCTCCTACATGTATGATCCCCTAACTGCCTAATAACCGAATCCCCGAATAGCCTAAAAGCCTAATAGCCTGACTACCTATTCCCTTCCCCATTCCTTATTCGGTTTATCACTCATCACAAGATGGAGTTTCCCCCCTTGCATAATATCCTTATGGCTGATAAAAGGCGTATTTAACACCTTACCATTTAACTTCGCCGACTTGATATATTTAAATTTCTTCGAACAAAACTCGGCCAGTATCTGGAAAGTTTTTCCATTTGGCAGTTGAATTTTGATGCTGTTAAAAAATGGGCTTCCAAGAGCATAGATTCCACTTCCAGGGGTTACCGGGAAGAATCCCATTGCTGAAAAGACATACCATGAACAGAGTCCGCCTCCATCCTCATCACCAGGGATACCTATTGGACGATCGTCAAACCACATATCCATGATTTCCCGGATACGACGCTGTGTTTTCCAGGGTTGACCGGCATAATCGTATAAATATGGAATATGAAAGGAAGGTTCATTCCCGGTTACAAACATCCCGTTGAGACCTGTTGAATCAGGGAACTTACCCATAAACTGCCATTTTGAGATGTGTGCAGGTTCATTAAACAGGGCATCCAGACGTTCCACAAAGGCCTTATTTCCACCCAGTAATCTTATCAGGTCAGGTATATCCTGTGTTACACTAAAGTTCCATGTCCATGCATTGTTTTCTGCATAGTAAGCCCGACTCCCTACACCGCCGGATAACTGAGGATCAAATGGTTCAATCCATTTCCCATTGGCCATTTTAGGTGCCATAAATCCGTTTGCAGGATTAAAAACATTTCGATAGTTCTTTGATCGTTTTAGAAAATAAGCGTAATCATCGCTTTTGCCCATTGCGTTCGCCAATTGAGCAAGGCACCAGTCGTCATAACTATGTTCGAGTGTCAAAGCCACTGCCTGTCTTTTTTCAAAACCATCAACTCTTGATACTGTCTCAGCACTGTCTTCAGGTAATGCAGGATACCACCCATTTTTTTGGTAAAAAGAATCCAGTGAGCACATGGGGCCAGATCTCCAGGGCAGCATAGTAGCCTCCATCGCATTCTTTTTAAGTCCTTCGTAAGCCTTGGATACATCGAAGCCGGTAACACCCTTTTGGTAGCTATCCCAGACGAGAGCTGCTGAATGGAACCCGATCATAGCCGGAAAGTCACCATAAAACTGAGGAAATCCCGGCATCCACCCGCTTTGCTCATACATCCTGACATAGGAATTGACCATATCGGCCTGTTGCGAAGGATTCAGAATGAGCATTAAAGGATGTAATCCCCTGTAAGTATCCCAAAGCCAATCGTCTACAAAGAAAGGATGTCCTCCGTCCTCATGAATCTTACCGTCATAACCGCTAAAGTACCTTCCATCTTCGGAGATATTAATCATTCTTTCGTTACAACGATAAAGCGATGTATAAAAAATTCTTTTTTGACGTTCTGTACCCCCTTCAACCTGGATTTTCCCAAGTTCGTCGGCCCAGATCTTATGACTCTCACCTTTTATTGTCTCAAATTTTTTGTCCTTCGTTTCGTTATGCAAATTCTTTAAGGCCTGATCTTCACTGATCAGAGAAATTCCAATACGAACTTCAACGGGTCTGTCAGGAATTGCATAACCAACATAGGCACCTATACCATTGCCCGAAATCTGACTTTTTTCTTTCAAATCCACGCAATCAAAAGTACCCGATCTTTCAAATGGAAGGTTAAATTCAGCATAAAAATACTGTCTGGTTTTTTCAAATTCCTCCCATCCCTGAACCACATTGCTTCCAATAACTTGTAATGAAGCATTTCCTTCGCTGCGGAAAAGTATACTACCTGAGTCCTTCCCCTTAAAGTTAAAGCGATAGATTACTGCACGTTCTGTGGTTGTCCAGTTGGCCTCAATATTTGAATCTTCGAGCAGTACTTTGTGATACCATGGATGGACCTCTTCCTGATCATGGTCATATAAGGCTGCATTTCCATTTCTATTGATAGTCAATTTCCCGGCTAAAGGCATTATTTCGGTTACATGTCCCATTCTGTAAGCCGGCATATTTAAGGCAAATCCATAAATTTTATCGCTGAGATACCGGTCATTTAAACCCGGTTTAGTAACCGGAAAAACACGGACCATACTGTGAGGACGGTGAACCGTGGGATTTTTTGTAGTCAGTAATGTGGCAACGCTTCCGATATTAGGATCGACATATACGGTGACATCGTTTCTGACGCAGGAGAATGATACCAATAATAAAAGCCACAATAAGTTATGTATTTGTCTCATTTAATGAATATTATATAATTAAATTAATTCCGGTCTAAAAACAAACCGGTACTTCATATCATCTTCAAACCACATTACAAAGTTGGTTCCCCAAACGTTATTATGCAGACAAAAATGAACCCCCTGCTCCGCTTCAGGTAGTTTATTGTCAAAATTGAGCAGGGTTCGTTCACCGGGTGCTACAAGCGGGGCATCAAATGTTTCGATACAGCAAGAATTTTTCCCGTTCTCAAACCTGACATTGTCTATAATAGCATGTAACTTCCTGTTCCCATCCCTTATAATGTCTTTAAAATCTAAAGGTGTACCCATCTTATCAAGGATCCATTTACCACTTTTAACCGGTGGAATAAATGATAACCAGGAGGCTTCGGGCAGACGATAAGCGGGTTTATAAAACCATTGAATTGTAACATGAAATTCTCTTTGGTTTTGGGGGAATTTTAACTCAATGGATATCTTCCCGGGACTACCTCCAACACGTCTTCCTGATTCATCTTCGACGGTTAGTTCAAGTAAGAAGGCGTCTCCTGAAAAATCTTTTTTTTGGTATGCTTTCTTTAAAGAAGCATTCCAGGATTTCGAAACCGGATGACCGGTTTCAAGCCCTTCTTTCCCAAAATCCTCAATGGCCCAGAAAACTTTTTGCGTTAGATATTGATTCTGAAACCGATCGAAATCTGCCTTTGAGAATGTTTGATAGGTAAATAAACAAAGTGGATGATTATCTGATGCCCATTCTGTTCCAGTTATTTTATCTTTGAGTTTTATGATTCCACCAGTAGTTTTATCGAACTTAAGCTCAAAAAAGGCAGTCTCTTTTATTTCATCTGGATTTAATATCTGTGTATATTGTGAGGTATCAACAGGAACAGCTTTTAGTCCGGCAAGATTTTCCCTGGCCTCATCCGCTTTTGCAGCGGGAAGATTCGAAATGGCCATATCGACATATTCCCTTTTTTCTGCCCACGATTGTTCCATTACTTTAAAATTAGGTCTTGATCTGGCGGCTTGAAATGCTTCAGGTGAGTAAATATCATAATCTCCAAGATATTTCTTCACATCAAGGCCCCATGTATGTTCTGCAGTCAACAAAAGAGGAATGCCAAAAGCAAGGTCCGTTTCATCGGCATGGGTTAAAGAGCCGGTTTTTAACCACGAAGTCCTTAATCTGGAAATTTCCCGGTATCGGGCTACTTTAAACGGATCACTGCCGGCACCATGAATCCATGTATCACCGAGCTCTTCTGTTATTACCGGCAATTGATTCCGAATTGAAGAAATCTCAGCTGCAATATGATTTAGAGACGATGCCTCTACCAAAGCATTTGGGTACTGTTTGTGTAAATCACCGTAAATTTTTGCAACGGCTTCCTTTTTATGAGGTCCATGATTGTCATTTGTAAAGCAAATAGCAACTACTGTTTGAGTACCCGGTATCCTCATCTGGCTGCCATATTCTTTTTGATACATAAGCATAACTTCACTCTTGTCCGGAGCCTGCCATACACAAAGAGGGGGTACATCAGGAGGTCTGCTTGCAGGATTTACACCTATATGGAGCAATTTAATCCCATTCTTTGCAAGGACAGGAACTACTCCCCTCGAATGTCCCGGGACATCTGTCATCTTTGCAGAAATTGTCTGTTTCCCAAACCGCCTATCCAGAAGTACTGAAAGTTGAATTCCCAGATCATATAGTGAAGGATCTACTAACTCGGAATGCATTGTAAATGGAAGTCCATGCCATACAATGTTGCCAGAATCTATAGCTTTTTCCATCCTTTTACGCATTGAAGCATCTGACTTTTCCAAAAACTGATAAATAAGCCAGGATCCTGTGGTCCAGATGTATCTCGTTCCTGTATTTTGCAAATATTCTGACAATGATAATGCCCCCGGGATAAATTCATTCATGTAGGTATTGATCACCTTTGAGGCAAGATTTGTAAATCCAACATCCAGATGGGTCTTAAAAACCAGATGAACTTTTTTAATATCCTGGCAATCAATAATTTTATCTACAGGTGATCTCCACATGGAGGGTGCTGCAACGATTCCAATTGTTGCCAGACTTCCACGTTGCAAAAATGCACGTCTTTTCATTTTCCGGATTAATTGAAGCAAATACTAAAACTGAACTTCGACAAATTTAACTTCCAAAGGATTTAACTTAATAGAGGATACTGGATTTCCTAATTCTTTTCCAATAGCACTTACCTCAACAATGCGTTTTATTGATCTTCCCGAAATCTTAGACTCCAAAGTAATCGTTGCAGATTTTCCTTCCAATTCCCTGAAATGCAATAAAACAGATTCCGGATTTTTAAATGAAGGGCGGCTATTCACCAATAGCGCATTTTCGGGACTATTAATTTTGAGAGTCTGCATTACATTAATTTTTAAATCATTAGAACCCGCCGGAAATGTTCTGGTGGGGAAAGTATTCCTTTCACCCCACGCATATTTGGTTGCAAAAGTGTTTGTTGTGTCTGAGTTAGACGTAATCTGATAACTCCAGCTAAAAGCGCCTTCCTGAAAAGCCCGGAAATTTGTAAACCAGTAATTATTCATCACAAACGAATACAGCCATGTCTTTCCTGCTTTCGGTTTACTATCATATTTCCCCATGTTGAAATCACTGAATTGCCAAAGCGGAATTTCATTGGAGACAACTACTATTTGTCCATTTTTGCCTCGGACTGAGACAAAATTTTGAGCTGCATTCCAGTCGGTGGAGGATCCGGGAAGTTGTTCTCCCTGAGACAAGATGCCTCCAATTGTTTCGAAGACAATTCTTGAACCGGGAAGTGAGAATGGGAAGGCAACATAAAGAGCCTCAGGATCTGTCACAATCAGTTTCCTGGCCATATACTTAAACTCTATTTTCTTTACATTCTTATAGAGTCGGATCTCCAAATCAATACCCTTAGGGGCATTAGGATTTCCTTTTTCGAATCCTTCCAGATCTGATGATATTTTTACACTCTCCCAGACATTTCCATTTACTCCTCTATCAATTTTTACGTTTGAGACTGTTGTACGAATGTAAGGTGCCGAATCATCGCGTTTTGCAGTGGTTTCTTTTACTGGCTGTCCAATGTTATAAATATTCTTGTTATCGGCCAGTTCCTGATTGAGGTCTTTATCATAAAGACTGCTGATCCCACCTGTTATTTTATTAATGACCAGTTTATAGAAATCATTTTCGAGTACTTCATTGTTACTCGCGGGATCAGGTTTAATTTCCTGATCACCGGAATCAATTTTTAGGGCCTTATAACCCATGGCAGGAATACCGCTGACTTCGAGAACCCACCAGGCACCCTCTGCACGTCTTGAAACCAATTGATGAGCAACCTCCTTACCAGTGGAAAGGTCAATAATTCTGGCTTTCTTTGATACCGGGAGAACTTCATTGTCCACAAATAAATTCACATGTCCCGACCGGTCCCATCCCATGGAGTTCAGAACATAGATCACGGGATAATCAGCTTTTTTCAGATATTGCTGGAATCGTGCCAGAGCTTCTTCGTGCAGAAGGGTTACTTTTTTAAGAGCTTCCCAGGCATAAGCTCCTTTCTGAAGCCATTGTCTTGTTGAATTTTCTGAGTAAGGCCGATCTATGCTCTCGTCTGCACCACAAGTATGTTCGTCGAAAAATATTGCATTTTCACTGATATGATTCAGATTGGATTCCAGCGCTGGTGATTGTTCTCCTCCCATTATCGAAACCATTGCAAATAATCCTTCATCAACTTGTTTCATATTCTGGGTTTTCCGAACCTCGGCAGTTTCCCGTGAAGTGGTTCCGTATCCATCAGTCCACCAGTCCAGCCAGGCATTTTTATATACGGGAAGGTTTGCCGCATATTTTTTCTCCACGTATTCGAAAAAATCACTGGCAACTGTTAGTCTCAGTTTAGGTGATTCATGGGTGGCATTCCATGTCTTGACAAGTTCGCAGGCGGCTGTTGATGGTGGCGAATTATCTGTAAAATATCCTGAAAATTGAATCCCTATCCGGTCAAATGGATAATTGTGTTCGTCGAGGTTTGCCAGGTGGTTGAGCATATTTGCTACTTTAATTGCCTTGGTTTCCATACCAAAGAAATTACCTGTCATATAATGATCAGCCCTGAATGCAAGTAGTCTCGCACCTGACGGAGCTTCCCACCAGAAACAGGTTGGAATCTCGAAAGGTAGTACGGAGCGTGTTTTGTTTATCCCCATATCCAGATATTTCACTCCGGTATTCTTAAAATAGTCAGGCATACACCAGGCAATACCATTAACATCATCCTGCATGGCTGTTTTGACAGGTATCCCAAGTTTGTCGAACTCTTTCAAAGGCTGAAGGAAATCGACCATAACATTTTCGTCCGAAATCTCTGCCATATTACAATACATTGCCGTTACTTCGATTCGACCTTCAGCAATTCTTTTCTTGAGTCGCCCGATCTGAGAAGACGGCCTTGAACGAAGGTATTCCCTTGTAACCCAAGATGATTCACAACTCCATCTGAATTTCGCTGCATCAGGCAATGCATCAGTCTGATCGCAATAATCAAGAGCATAATCGATGTACCTCATATGCTCAGCAAGGATTTCAGACTGAGGTCTTGTGTAACCAATATCCGTATGAGCATGTTGAACCAGGTCAATTTCCCATTTTTTCACAGGGGTAAGTGTTAATGGGAAGTTCCCGGATAAACTCTTGTCTCCGTTTATGGTAACAATAATCTTTTTTGGTGACTTAACCGCTGAAACATTCAACAATATAAGGTTATCACCCTTTTTAACAGAATCTTTTTGGAGTTTCTCCCCAGGGATGGAGAAGGTAAGCTCCGAAGCCCTGTCTGATTTGAGTTCAGCAATAATTTGCTGAACCATTTTATTCCCATGTTTAATTAATACCGGTGCATTTCTGAGAGTTACAGATGCGGTTTTTATTGTTTGGGCATGAACCGACAATATTGCTGACAATAAAATAGCTCCAAAAAAGAGACAAATCTTTCTCATAAGGTGTTAAATTTTAATTAATGCTGGAAAATGGTTAAAGCCAAAATCAAATTTCAGGCCGTTCTATTTTGAACCTTAATATTAGGATTTTTTCGTCTAAATACAGCAACCGTTTCGGAAATTTTTCGGTGTAACTACATTAAAAAATAATCACTTCAATCCCATCCATTTCCATTCCGGGATCGGTTTGATTGTTTAACTAATTATCTGGCCTCCACATTATCAAATTCAACCCGGTTAAAGCTGCTTCCCAAACCAAGCATACCACGAGTGTATTTTGAATTACGGACTTCAGCAACAATTTGCCCATTAATAGTCGCTACAATTTTATCTCCTTTAGCATTAATCTCAATCGTGTGCCAGCTTTTTTCAGGTAATGTTATCAATCCGGAAGATAATATAATGCTTCCTGCCATTAACTCCCATTTACCGGAAGACTGGAGCTTCAACTGATACGCTTCAGCTTGTGCATGCGACCTGTGCATTTCAGATGCCCTTGATAAAACAGAGGCATAGCTATAGGGTTCTGAAAAGAAGACATCACTCTTAACCGAATAATCCCGCCAAAGCGTATCACCAGTGACCGTTTGATTAAAGACAGGAGAATCTTCCCATTCAATAGTTCTCCTTGTAATCAATTGCCTCAGACATTTGCCCTTACCGTCGCCTCGGTTAACAACTTCAAATGCTCCCCCCTGGTCCATGAAATATTTAGGTGTACTATTCAACTTTTCATCCTCAAAACCAGCAATATATGGGAATGGAAATGGCCTGTTTTCAGGAGGAGCAATATCTCCCCTATGCTGTCCGGTTGTTGTAGAGAATGTATAAAGTGCCTTTGGATCAAGAGTCATTGTAAACTCACTATTTCGCACGGGTATGGATTTGAGTTGCTCAAAGATTTTGCCTTTTACGACTGTTTGCCATACATGTATCTTGCTGTTTTTTAAGCATTTGTCGATTTTGAAGGTTATGGTCTGGGGTTTATCGGAATCCATTGTTTCAGCCACAATACTAAATTCATCTCGTTTGGCAGGTGAAACTAAGGTAACATAGCTACCTTTTTGATCAAGATAACCACAGGCTGAATCGATGTATTTCCATCCGGGTTCTGCAAACTGGGTTGTATGAGCGACAGACCATATCGCTGGTTCAACATCATAAAATCCGGACCAAGGTGAGTTGGCAGTCATCAGACCAGAGTTAGGAAGTGAAAGATTATTAAAATACGATGTTATTAGACTCCAAGTAATGTTTTTCGTAATTCGTCCTTCGATATAATCCCTGTTATACATTTTTGCCAGATATTCAAATCCGGTCCAGTCACCTTTCCAGGGACCGCCTTCATTATTCCAGACTGGGATTCCAAAACTTTTGGCTACTTCACTGGAATTGTATCCATTATCCCTCTCGGTATAATGGTCACCAATTACATCGACGGCCTTACGCAGAGCTTCATCTTTTTTCATATCGCCTGCGATCTGCCATTGCTGATGACAGCAAAGATCAGCAGCGATAACCTTTACATCTTTTAGTCCATTTATATCCAATGCTTTACGCAAATTTTTGATGAATTCTATATTATACATCCGTTCATTCCAAATTCCAGTATAATCAATTCTCAGATTATGGTAGGTTTTGGCGCCTTTGATAAAGGCAATTATGTATTCGATGTTATCAGTCGAGTAATATTTGCCATCACCAATCCAGCCAGGGGCACCCCATTCCAAACAATCGAGCATGATTTCAGGATTGCGTTTTTTAGCCTCTTCCATAAGCCACCACTCGTATCCACGGTCATAATATTCAGGTTTAGGTTGATTTAGCTCATCGCGGGTCCGGGCATGACAAGGTTCTGTACCGCATGTGGAGTTGGCATCACTCCCGATCTCCACTTTAAGGTGCTGAAGGCTTGCGCCAAATTTTGGTTTAAACAGAAAATCGAGAACCTGAGATCGGTATGGTTCTGGATAATCGATTAAAAGCCTTGTTGAGGCTCCCGCACTTAGTGCCCCGATTCCCTCAAAAGTTCGTCCAGGGGAGGTAGCATCAATAACGATCCGTTGTTGTGCAATTGTGGAATTCCCGGCGCCTGTCAGAAAGATCAGTGTTGAAAAAAGAATTTTCTTAATCATTAGTCGTTGGTTAATTATGTTCATATCCGATACGCTTATGTGGGGCTGGATTTATCGGTTTGTTGATTAACTCAATAGTTCGGTAAATTTTAATATAAATAATTGAATATCAATAAAATAA